>JAUQYZ010000125.1 GCA_030587475.1 Candidatus Sigynarchaeum calidifontis | reverse complement strand
GTGCGCCGGATGAAGGCTCTTATCGAGAAGATCCGCGCTGATGGTGTTGCTAGCCCGGATATCGAGCGCTTGCTCAAGCGGATGGAGAAATTCGCCCCCAAGCTCTTCACGTACCTGGATCATCCTGGCATCCCGCCAGACAACAACTGGGCTGAACGGGAGATCCGCCCCTTCGTGATCCAGCGCAAGGTCTCGGCCAACTTCGTCAATCCGGAGGTATTTGAAGTATATGCCATGATGCTGTCCTTGTACCACACGGGGCTCAAGCACAAGATCCCGTTTGACGTCATGCTTCGCTTGCTGCACGAGAATGACGTTGATGGCATCTTGAACCTTCTGAAAATCCCGCCACCACGTCCTCCCCCGCCGCCTAATATGGTGGCCAAGGTTTCTGAATGATCTCTTTCTCCCAGTCACGTTCCCCGGACGTGTAGGAACGTGCTTTGATTCGATAGCAAATGGCATCTCGTATTCGCCATCATGCCAGCATTCCATCTGGCTTCACATGCTCTCATCCTGCCATCGAACGAAAAAATCAAGAGCAAGTTTATAAAGAAGGTGAATGTAGTTAATTTATTGGATCTTAGGACTTAATCAGTACTCGTTTATATTTGTTCATTGGACATAAATAGCCAGGTCACAAGGAAATAGTGGCTGGGCGCCGTTTCTCGAAGGACAAGATGGACGTGAAGCCAACTTGCTTCGCGAGGGCGACTGCTTTGCCAAATTCGTGCCCGACCTCGGCGGGATCGTGCGCGTCCGATCCCAGCGTGATCGGGATCGACTTCATGAAGGCCATGTCCAGGATGTGCCGTGACGGGTAGATCTCGCCGATGGGTTTCCTGAGGCCAGCCGTGTTGATTTCCATGGCCATGCCAGCAGAATGGATGGCATCTAGCGCGGTCTGGATTTGCTTGTCAAGGTTCCCCGACGGGACCTTCTTGTACTTCTTGGGCAAGTCGAAGTGCCCGACGATGTCGAATAACCGTGTATTCGCCATTTTTACCAACGTCTGGTAGTACTCGACGAAAACGGAATCGACATCTTGTTCAGCCCACTTGGCCAGGAACTTCTCGTCATCGACGGGAAAACCGCGAACGACGTGCACCGACCCGTATAAATAATCGAAGTCGTCCAAGAACGGCTCGATGC
This sequence comes from Candidatus Sigynarchaeum calidifontis, assembly GCA_030587475.1. Lineage (GTDB taxonomy): Archaea > Asgardarchaeota > Lokiarchaeia > Sigyniarchaeales > Sigyniarchaeaceae > Sigyniarchaeum > Sigyniarchaeum tengchongense. Next base: position 8,128 of record JAUQYZ010000125.1, on the reverse strand, counting down.
TTCGCTTGATCGTGTCGATGGCCGGCTGGTAGAAATCGACCTCGAACCCGATGAGGACGTCGATCTTGCCCTTGTATTTCTCCCGCAACTGTTTCAATTCCTTGACGTGATCGGGAGCCTCGGACAGCTCCATCGCGTAATCTTGAACGGGGATGGGAGCAGGCAAATATCTCATCGGGAAGTGGTCGTTGATCCCGATGGCTTTTAAGCCCTTCTGGATTGCCGATTTGATCATGTCCTCGGCCGTGCCCTTCGCGTGGTGGCAGCGATACGTGTGAACGTGCAAGTCGACGAGATCCAACGAAATCACGCGAGAGGCGTAGCATCTGTTCCACAAAAGCTTGTAGGAATTTATGCATTCACGGGCTGCCGTTGCTCGGCAGGCATCTCCAGGTCGACCGGCGGTTTGCTCGACCTTTCATCAACCCGTGATGTTAGACATCCACGTATTCGGCTCGACCGGAAAGGATCGCGACCCCGGAGCCGGCCTTGGCCCGGCCAACGACATGGCCGGTAACTCCCTTGTCTTGCAGCGCGTCCAGGAACCGTCGCTCGTCGGCCCTCGCCACGGCGACGAGCATGCCCCCGGCGGTCTCGGCAGCCTTGCCTTCCTCCATCGGGTAACCGAAAAACTTGGACAAGGCAAACGCGTGTTTCACGGCTGGAACGCGGGTGATCTCGATGTCGACGCCGCTCGCGCTGGCAAGGTGGCCGGCGTGCCCGACGAGGCCGAAGCCCGTCACGTCCGTCATTGCATGGACCTTGAACGGGTTCTTGCCACTCCCGGCGAGCGCCCTGGCGGCCTGGACGACGGGCCTGTTGCTCGCGGTCATGAGGGCGATGACCTTGTCGATCGTTGGTTTAATCTCGCTTCTCGGAATGACGGAAGTAATATCATCGATCATTTCTGGATTCTTGATGATCCTGGACATTGCCATCACGGACTGGACACCGAGGGGCTTGGTAAGGACGAGCACGTCGCCCGGCTTGACCCCCGAGTGCGAGACCAGCTGGTCTTTCTCCACGATCCCCGACGCGGAGCCACCGACGAGGAGCCACGGGTTCTGGATCGTCTGCCCCTTGGTGATGGCCACCCCGAGGTCCTTGAGGAAGGCTTGCATGCCGTTCAAGATCCCGGCCAGCGCCCACCGGGGCACCTCGGCCGGCGTGGCCAGGAATGCCAGGTAACTTTTGACATCCAGCACCCCGCACGCGAACAAGTCGTTGGTCACGTTGCACGCGGTGATGCGACCCAGGGTTTCCGGATCGTCGACGATGGGCGTGAATACATCGATATTTTGGACGAGATATTGCCGATCGTTGATTTCAGTTACCGATGCGTCATCGCCATACCCAGGTTGATCTTTACCGGCGGATGCGTAGATGTTCGTTTTGCCTAGGACATCCTTGAGGTCGTCCTCCGACAGCTTGCACGATCAACCATATGTGCGGGCGTATTGAAGTAAATCAACGCCTTTCTTTTCTTTGTCCTCCATGGTCATCATCGTCGAATGGTGATTGCTCGCCAATGCAATCATTTGGGTGAGGGGCTTTATCTTTTTCCCGCGGCGAGGGATCCCCCCTTGGCGACATGTTCCATAATATTGGCCGCTGGGCGCTCGTTCGACACTTCCTGGGCCATGAATCGCATGTAAGGATCCACGTGGGCGAAGAACACCTTGTACCCCTCGCATAAATGATTCAAGGGATTGCCCGAGATGGCCTCTTTCTTGATGCGATTCCGCGGGCACTCGCCGTTGCACGCAAACAAGTAATCGCAATCCAGGCATTGCCGGGGAAGCTTGTTCCGCTTGTCGAGTCCGAAGCGCTCTTGCGCGGGCGATGCAACACATTCCTTCAAGCCAGCCGACATCACGTTCCCGCGCAGATGTGCCGGATCAACGTAATGATCGCAAGCATACACGTCCCCGTTATGCTCTAATGCAAGTGCTGCACCGCACGTTTCCGCGTACACGCACACGGCCGGGGGCAGATTCATCCACGACGCGAGTGCCGCGTCGAATGTCTGCACGAACACGCGCCCCACGTCGTGCCGCACCCACTCGTCGAACACGCCGACGAGGAAGGAACCCCAACCAGCACCCGAGACCGATCGCGTGGAAACTCCATCGCCCTCCCTCTCTACTACAGGGATGAACTGGACAAATTCCGTCTTTATCACGTCGCGGAGGTAACGGTATACCTCGACTGGATGTCCCTCGTTGCCCGCGTGGACGCAGCATAGCACGTTGAAGTCGACGTGGTGCCGCTTGAGCACGTTTACCCCTTGCCGAACCCTCTTGAACGAGGGGTTGCCGGCCTTGTCCTTTCGGTACGTGTCATGTATCGCCGGCGGCCCGTCGATGCTTATACCGACGAGGAACTCGTTGTCGTGGAGGAAATTGCCCCACGCGTCGTCCAGCAAGGTGCCGTTCGTTTGCATCGTGTTTGATATCTTGAGCCCCGGTTTCTTGTATTTTTCCTGGAAGGAGATAGCCTTCTTGAAGAAATCGAGCCCCATGAGCGTTGGTTCCCCGCCTTGCCACCCGAACGTGACCTCAGGAGCGTTTTGCGCTTCGATATATTGTCGCGTGAAGGTTTCGAGGATCGCGTCGTCCATGCGTGTCTGCTTCCCGGGATACAGCGCTTTCTTGGGAAGATAGAAGCAGTATCGGCAAGCCAGGTTGCACGACGCTCCCGCGGGCTTGATCATGACGTGGAAGCCTGGCGGGGGCCACGTGCCGGCCGCGGTACTACTGGATCGCTCCATGACATGGTAAACAGCGTGTGAAACATTATATGCCCTCCCATATGGTTGGTATTCATGAATGGAACAGCGCATGCCTCGTATTCCTTCTTGATATTCTCTGCAATATCCGTTTTCTTGATAGGCGCCGTGCCCGAAGGGAGCCCTAGCGTCCTCGCCGTCGCGGCGGGAATGTTGCCGGACATCGACGGGCTCTTCTGGAAGTTGACGCATCCGGGGAAAAAATCGGGGACCGATTTCCAGCACCATCTCATGTACCCCACGCACTGGCCCGTCTTTTACTTGCCCCTCGTGGTGGTTACGATCATAACGTGGCTTGCTGGCTTCTATCCCATGCATTTCCTGGCCATCACGATGGGTGCTTACTTGCATCTCGTGTTCGACTCGATCTCTTGCGGCGACGGGATGAACTGGGGAGCTCCGTGGGGCCGGAAATTCATCAACCTCTTCTCGTCGAGGACCGATGGGTATCACGGGCTCTACTGGGCAGCGCGGTTCCGCACGACCATTTTTTTCAAGATCCAGATGGTCGCGGCGGCCATCGCCATTGGCATGCTTGCATGGTTCTCGTCGATTCATGCCGACGACATCGCCTGGTATATTATCGGGATAGGCATTCTGGTCGTGGTAATCATTTCCGACCTCCTGCCCGTGCCCAAGGAATATCACGAAGAGCCTCCAGAGGGCAGGTACAGCGATTATCGATTGAAGCCCGGTTATTACGAACGTCTATCGCCGGCGATGAAGGAACGGGTGAAGGCATGGCGCGAGGCACGCGGCCACGCGATGCCAGGGGCATGAGCGCGAACTAATAACCCGCGGTTCCCTCGATACCTAGACGAGCCAGGTGATCAGTCATGAGCCAGGAGAAGAGCCAAGCACCAGCCTCGGGCCCGACGGACGAGCAATTCGGGGTCAAGCTGCCATTCATCGACCTCGTGTCGGCCATGCTCGCCATCATGGTCACCGGGCTCGTGATCGACACGCCAATCGCCTGGGGGATCATTCTACTCGTCCAGCTAACACCCCCGTCGCCCGCATTCCTGCTCGCGTGGTTGCTCGCCGCGCCGGTCTTGTTCTGGGCGCTCTATTTCGTCTATCTCGGCTTCACGGTGCTCACGACGCATATCTACCTCAAGTATAACGACAAGAAGTCGCCAGCGGCGACGAAGGTCTTGAAGCGGCAGTTCAAGGACAAGAACCACCCGGACTACAAGATGCTCTATTATTACCACATGCGCGGGGCCATCATAAAGTACTCGCTATGGCTCGCGCAGAAATCGCCCTTCCCAGGATTACTTCAGGGCATTCTACGACATTACGGGCACTCCGAGATCGGGAAGAGTGTCATGTATGAGAACTGCTTTCCCGCGCTCGAATTCGCCAACATCCGCGACGACGTCATCCTCGAAGCCGGCACCTCGCTGAGCACGCACGTCGTGGAATCCCTCTACGGGAAGCTCGTGATCGAGAAGATCTGGATCAAGGAAAGAGCGGTTGTTGGCCTCAATTCCATCGTCGGGCCGGGCACCGTTATTGATCGTGATTCCCAGTTGGGTGACAATAACATGGCCTACCAGAACTGGCCGCTTGTCAAGCAAGACGGGGTGAAGAGCTCCTTCTTCAACGGTTCACCGGCGAGGCAATGCGCCGCGGACACGATGTTCGCCGATGGCGAGTTGAAGCAGCAATACCTCGCCGCGCTGGGATGACTGCACCTCCTTTCGATTTCCTCGCGCACGCCGGGTAAATGATTTATAGAAGCACGCCATGGTTGTTCCGTCGAACATCGCCACGTGATAGATCAATGCATTTCAAAGAAAAAGTAGCGCTCGTGACCGGCGGGGCGAGCGGCATCGGGAAAGAGACCGCGATCCAGTTCGCCAAGCACGGGGCCAAGGTCGCCATCCTCGACATCAACCAGAAAACGCTCGACGCGGCACGCGACGAGCTGGTGAAAGTTGCTGGCGAAATTTGTGTCCTCGCTTTCCACGGCGACGTGAGCAAGAAGGAAAGCGTCGACGCTTGCATCGAGAAAGTTATCGCCAAGTTCGGGACCATCGATTACTTGATCAACTGCGCGGGCATCTTGAGGGATGCCCTCATCCCCAAGATGGTGGAAGCCGATTTCGACGCGGTCATCGCCACAAACCTCAAGGGCGTGTTCTTGTGCACGCAAGCTTGCGTGAAAGCGTGGACGAAGGAACCCCTCGAGAAGATCAAGGCGGCCAAGGCGGCAAACAAGCCCGTGCCGAGCCCGAACGAGTTCCCCGACAAGCGCATCGTGAACATCTCTTCCATGGCCGCTGATGGCAACATGGGCCAGATTGCCTACTCGGCCTCCAAGGCGGGCGTGCTCGGCATCACGAAGACCTCCGCCAAGGAGCTGATCCAGTACAACATCAAGGTACACGCGATCCAGCCCACGCTCATCGACACGCCGATCATCGGCGACTTGCTTACGAAGGAGGACGGAAAGTGGAAAAAATACTACGAGGGCCGCATACCACTCGGCATCGGCAAGCCAAAGAACGTCGCAGATGCGATCTTGTGGCTCTGCTCCGAAGAGTCCTACTTCATGACGGGGAACGTGTTGCAGCTAAACGGCGGGAAGCTGGGTGAACTGTAGACCTCTTTCTCTTTATCTTTGCAAAATATAGTAATTAAATCACGTTTTTGGATACATAACAGTGCCGTCTCGCGTGAGCTTCGTGATCGTGACCTCGAACCGCAGGTCATAGCCGTAGAGCTTGTTACCGGGATCCGTGTAGGCATAAGCGGCCGGGATCACGAAGGTCTTCTTGATCCCTGGTTCCATACCAACGAGTTGCTGGTCGAAATATGTAAGGAGCGAGTTCGATCCGATGACCTGGTTCGACAACGTGCCGCTGTCGAAGACCGTGCCATTCGTCGCGTAGGTGCCAATGTAGAGGATGTCGACCGTGTCGCCCCGCTGTGCCTTCAACTTCAGCATCTCTGGCAGCGTGAGTGCCAGCACCACGATGACGATCGCAACGACGATCCCCGTGAATGCCAAGCCGTAATACAGCGGCGCGCGGTCTTTGACTTCCTCGGTGATGGCACGTTCCTTGGCACGACGGTAATACTGCGAATACCGGGAACTCTTCTTGGGATTGGCCTTCGGCATCGATGAGCACGTGTCTGGGCAAGGCACGGCGGGTATCTCGTGCCGTGTCGATCTATACAAAACTAATCTATACTGGGTATAAATCTCATGTGGGGCACGGTACAAGGTCGGCCGATTATGTTTTTTAAGAGCAGTCCTTTATCCCACATGGTGATGCCGGGGAATGAATCGAGAAGAGGTTCTTCTCGTTTATTCACGTCATCTTGTTGAATGGTGCATCCCTCATGTCTGAATTCCTCATTGGAGAAGCGCTGTTGGGTAAGGACAACGAGCTCGCCCACATCGATCTCATGATAGGGGACAAGAGCGGGCCGGTTGGACAAGCATTCGCCACCGCGCTGATCAACATGTCCAAAGGCCACACGCCGCTATTGGCAGTCGTGCGTCCCAACTTGATGCCGAAACCCGCCATGGTGATCGTGCCCAAGGTCACCATCCAGAGCCTTGACGATGCGGGCAAGATCTTCGGTCCCGCGCAAGCCGCATGTGCCAAGGCAGTCGCAGATTGCGTCGAAGAAGGGCTCATCCCGGAGGATAAGCTCGATGAGTGGGTTATCGTCGCTTGCGTTTTCATCCACCCGGAGTCCAAGGACGAGCGGAAAATCTACAAATATAATTATTCTGCCACTCGCCTCGCGATCAAGCGCGCCCTCGACAAGTATCCCTCGCTCAAGAAGCTCATGGAGGAAAAGGACAGGGCAAAGCACCCCGTTTCCTCGGTCAAGATGCCAAGATTATGGAGGCCCCCTTATCTACAAATCGCGCTCGACAACCCCAGCCTGAGCGGCGCGCTCAGCATCATCAAGGCGTCCCCCCGTTCCGATCGCATTATCTGGGAAGCGGGCACGCCGCTGATCAAAAAGTACGGCGTGGAGGCCGTCAAGGAGCTCAGGAAGGAAGCAAAGGACGCATTCATCGTCGCGGATCTCAAGACGCTGGACGTAGGGAAAGTCGAGGTCGACATGGCGTTCGACGCGGACGCGGACGCGGTGGTTGCATCCGGGCTCGCTGCAATCGACTCGCTCGACAAGTTCCTGTTGGAAGCCGACCGCATGGGGATCTACGGCATCGTCGACATGATGAACGTGGCCGACCCGCTCGCGGTTTTAAAGGCGCTGAAGCGCCCCCCGAAGGTCGTCATCATCCACCGCGGCATCGACATGGAGGGCATGAAGTCGGAGAAGCTGAACAAGTGGCAGGTCATCTCGGAGATCAAGGCCATGTACAAGACCATCAAGCCCCCTGTCCTCTGCGCGGTCGCCGGCGGCATCACGCCGGAGAACATGGACGAGGCCACCAAGAACAAGGTGGACATCATCATCGTCGGCCGGTACATCACCCAGAGCCAGGACGTCGAGCGCTCGATCCGCAATTTCATCAATGCCATGCCCGGCGATGCCGACGTTGATCTCAAGCGGATCCATTCGGACGACGACGACGTGGGCGAGAAACTCTCGTAAAACTTCTCTTTCTTCCTCATTTCTTTAGAAAAAAGCCAATTAACTCCACCCAATTGTCTTACTGAAAACTCTTAAATGCGTATCACCTCGAATCACTACTTATGAAGTTCAAGAATTGGCATCTCGGAGCCATTATCGGTGCTATCTACGCCGCAATTTTCATCCCGCTGATAACATCCGTAATGAGCTCCGGAGTCGAGCTCGAAACGGGGCTGTATTTGCTGCTGCCCGGGCTTCTAGGGTTGTTACTCGGGTTGTTCGTCTACCAAACGACCACCCGCGAGCGGAGCGTCCCCTACCTGATCATAGCTCTCGCGTTCGGTACCACGTCGGGTGTCTTCTCCGTTATTGACGGAATGAAATTGATCCCCGGCGCCCACGCGTTTCTCTTGTCGTTTTCTTTAAATTGTTCGGGGTTGGCTAGTTTTACAAACAAATGATGAAATGGCTCACGGAATATAACGGGAGCACGTTCTCTTTATTTTCTTCGGATTCACGTTCACGGCTCGTTCAGGTCGCAATTATTCGCACGTATGCCTCCACGGAAGGGAATGAATTTGTCCAAGAATCCGGTTAATGTAAAAAGTGATAAATGGAGCTGCATTCATGGACTTGGAAGTGCGAAGTGGTTTTTAGCTGGTTACACCATTCCTTATTCATGGTAAAACGCAAACACGTGAAAAGGCCGGAGCTTCGTGCGTCCGTCGTCCGTCGATTTTCGACTGCTTTCGAGGCCAGGGCCGCCGAGATGTC
>JAUQYZ010000090.1 GCA_030587475.1 Candidatus Sigynarchaeum calidifontis | reverse complement strand
GAGAGTCACGAGTTTCTGGTTGGCGAGCGGGATCACCGTGTCGCTGGATTCGGCGAGGCTGCGCAAGCCCTGGTACGCGATCGTTTGCTTGGTCGGTCCCTCCATCTGGAAGGGCATGGTCACGACCGAGACCACGATCGCGCCCTTATCCTTGGCGGCCCTTGCAACCAGCGGCGTCGCCCCCGTGCCGGTACCGCCGCCCATGCCGCCCGTGAGGAACACGACGTCGGCATCCATGACCGCCTTCAAGCGCTCGTAATCCTCCCTCGCGGCGAGCTCCCCGATCTCGTGGTTGTTGCCCGAGCCGAGCCCCTTCGTTAATCGCTTGCCGATCAAGATCTTCTCGTCCGCGTTAGAATAATACAGATCCTGGACGTCGGTGTTGACGCACAGCGTCCTGCACTTGGGAATGCCGAGCTGCTGGAATCGGGAGATCATGTTATTTCCCGCCCCGCCGATACCTACCACGAGCGTCCGGACGTCACGCTTGTTGAGCAGTTCCTTGAGATCGTCGTCGTTGTCAAGCAAGTCTGCCCGCCGCGGTTCGCATTGCGGGATGTCCGGCAGGGGCGGCAAGGATGGAAGCGTTCTCCGGATCGGAGGAAGGCTCGGTAATGAGGAGCGGGTGAGCAATTTTGCTGCGGCAGGGAATTTCCGGGCCATGCTGAGGGGTAAAACCGTCGGTAGCGCCCGCAGCTTCGGTAACGGGAGTGGCAGCGCTGCGTCCATGCGCTGCACGGCCTTGGTGAGGTTCATGTCGAGATTCGGTTGTTGAACGTTGAACACGCTGCGGTCGGAGGTCGTCGCGAGTTCCATGTATCATCAGCGCCAGGTCGGTGGTATGACTTGGATAATCCCCGGCGCGATATACCAAGCCATGTATCATCGGGAACAATATACGAGTGGAATGATGATATCATTCCAAAACCATTACTTTTTTATGGGTTCATTTCATTGAATATCATAAGGGTGTTTGATCACGAGTGAAAAGGCCGACAAGCACAAGGATTCAAAGCTCGTGCAATTCTGGGTGAAGGAACATCTGCTCGCGAGATGGGACGAATTCTGCGAGAAGTACTCGATAAATCGAACTTCGTTTCTTGTCCAAGCAGCAAACCACTACATGCTCAATTTCGATCGTGCAAGCAAAAGCGAGCTAGAAACCACGACGCTCGAGACGGATCTGGCGCGAATGCAGCAGCAGATGGAAAGATTGCTCAAGGAAATGGAGGGATTGAAGGGTAAAAGCGAGCAGCTAGTTCACGACCCGCATATTCACGCACGCATCACGAGCTATCTGAAGAAGCACGGTTGGACATCGTCGGATGATCTATTCCCCATCATTGGAATCAACCATTCTGAACTCCTTGACGTGCTCGTGCAGATGAAGAAGGATGGAATCATCATCGCAAACAAGGACGCCGAGTGGAACGTGAAATGATACATTCTTTATCCCGGGGACTGTCGTGCCACGTTCCGGGGTGCGACGAGCCATTCTTGAACAGTTACCTCGAGAAGTTAATGGAATCGTCCAAGAACAGCTTCGTGAATACGAGATGCACGCTAAGCGTCTTTTACGACATCATCGGGAAGAGTATCATCGACGTGACAACAAAAGACATCAAGAAGTACGTGGATTTCCTCGACAGCCGGTATTCGAATCGATCGACCAAGCGCAATAACGTCGTGCGCGTGAAAGCGTATTACCATCACGTTCTCAAGAAGATCGGGGAGCAAGGAATCCTCAAGGCAGACATTTTCAAGTACATTGACATAGGATTTCTTAAAAAGGAGCGGTTTAAGCAGAAGGAAGGATTCAAGGTAAACCTCGCCGAGTTCCAGCGATCCAAGGCCATACCCGACGATGTGAGCGCCCGGATATTAGCCGCCGCAAGAATCCGCTCGCAGAGGTTGCACGTGTTGTTCCTCATCTTGAAACACACGGGCATGCGCGTGTCCGAGGCTATCACCATCCGGATAGATAACATCGATCTGGAACGCCGTGTGGTTTCCAGCGGAACCGTGAAAAACTATGCCAAGGAAAGCGTGGTCATCCATCCCTTTCCGGCTCACGTTGGCATGGAGATAAAGAAACTCATCGCAACACTTAAGGATGGAGAGACTTGGCTCTTTCCCGGGCATGAATCACATGTTAAGCAGCCGCAAAGCTTGATCAAGGCGTTCAAGAAGGCCACGGGAATCGGCAGGTGGACATCGCACCAGTTCCGGCACGCCCTCGTCACGAAACGGTCGCTCATCGGCTGCCCGAAGGAAGTGAACGAGTTCTTGCAGAACCACGCGCCGAGTGGCACGCAAGACATGTATTACAAGTTCCGCAATTACACGATTGAAGATCGGGTCGCGCTTTACGACGAGTGGAACCCGTATGCAGAAGAATGAAAAAATATCAATGGATTCCACGCTTTTTCTTGATTTCCTCTATCTTGGCCCTTGTTTTCTTCATGGATTGAAGTAATTGGACATACTCTTGGAATAGGCGTTCTTTTTGCTTGTTATCCGTGCTGGACTCGGCGATGTTCATCACCCGGGACTCATCATTCGATTGGTCAGGTTGGAACTTGGCTCGGGGATGAGGGGAGTCATATTTAAAGATTCAAGGCGGCACCCAGCCTTCTCGATCCAATCCGTGATGGGAGGTTGTGAAAGGATCACGATAGTGGCGATTGACGATCGGATCGGAGCGCTGTTTGCCTCGATGCCACCGATGTGAAGGCCGGAATCGATCATCACTTAATTCCTACCCGATGGGTTCGAATACCCAACATTTCCTGCGAAATTCAGCTCACGCTTTATATGTCGCGTTTTAGATGACTTATCGCTGGGACGCGCCGCGTTGTGGCCGCGCTGCAGCGGATCACCTTGAAAAAATGAGATAATACATGAGATGATCTATGAATGAACAGAACATTCACGTTTTCCGGAAAAATTGATGGGGACGACTGTGTCGTATTCGTCGACAGCTGGCAAGTGGGTGGTGGGTACGAAATTAGCCCCACTGGCTTTCGTTGGGGTTATGGCGGTGCCGGACCCGCACGGACGGCATGGGCTGTTCTCGAACATGTGTTCGGTGAGGAATTTGCCGATGAACACGCGCACGATTTTAAAGACAGCGTGGTTGCAAATCTCCCGTTTGACGAGCCGTTCACGGTCACGATCGATCTGGAAACGCTCGAAGTGGTTCAATAACCACGAATTGATGAACTTGAAGGGCGAGTTTAGATCACCCTCCAGCATTTTTTTTCTTTCAAGCATGACGGGTGAATAATGCAAGGGGAACCTACATGGTATGCTCAAAGTGGAACGAAGTGAAAATCGAGTAAATCAATCATGGATCGATCCATGAGGAAACGGTCGAATATCGACCGTCTCTCCCAGGATTCAACCCTTGCGTGGATCGATCCACGTGATTAATTTTCCGCATGCCCCCGGGCTCTCTCTGTTGCCTTTCCGTTTACTAGGGTAATAGGGCTCACTACATTGTGGCTTGATGAAGTTAAAACACCAATCCCGATCTTTCCGAGTCCGCCTGCCATATTATATGCCAAGAAATGGAACGTCTTACGGGAAGGTAACACCCCTTGTCAAACGTGATAGAAATGTCTCACAACATTTTAAAAAAGATGACCAGAAAGGAACTCGAACGGTCGAAAGATTCGCTACATCAACAGATAGTCTTGGACGCGATAAACCAACTACGATATAATTCATATCGCGAGAACATGTACGCGTTCTGCATGAAAAACAGCGACTCGATTAACTACGAAGAATTCGAGGACAAGTTATACATCGATATCCTCGAAATCATTTGTTCCAGTCACGGCATCATGTTGATCGCAGATTAACTCTACTTGAAAACCGATGATATCTCATTCTCTTCTTTTTTCTTCATGATCGCTGAAAATGCTAATTAAAATCGAGAACCGGCGAGAACTGGTGCTGTGCCGGCGAGTTGACAAGGAACCGTCTTGATCATTTGGTGGAAGAATCCGGCACACTCTTTATATATTGCACGTCGGTCGGTCTTGCATGCGAAAACCTTCTGAACGCGACTGCATGGCGAGTGACGAGGTTGAATTTTGCTCGTGCGCGCCCGGGACGACGAGTATACATGCAGCAATGGCAGGACTTGATCATGTTCCACCATATATCTCGAAATATTCCGTTTCGTTAAAACACCTTTATCTCGGAAACAATAACATCTCGAAAATCGAAAACCTTGATTCAATTCGGGATCTGGAAACATTGGAACTCTGGGGAAACGAGATCTCAGCTATCGAGAACATTGGTTCGCTCCCTTCGTTGCAGGTACTTCGAGCCGGGGGAAATCCGATTAGTTCCCGGGAATGCGCCTCAGGTCGCAAGAGATATTCCCGGGTCGCTATCACGTGCTGATCTTCCATGGATTACCCGCCGGGAAGTCACCCGGCAAGTATCAAACCTTTCCCAAAAGTGAATGACCCATGGCTTTGAAAGATCGAATCTGCACGGTGCTTGGCAACATCAAGACCAGTTACAACTGCTCGGTGCCGCAGCCCGGCTATCGCGGGCGGGCGTGCACGGCCATCAACGCGACGTACACGGCCCTCGGCTGCGGGGGGGGCATAACCCCGCCGATACTGAAAGGGCCTGGTGAAACGTGCTCTTTAAGCAGTGAGTGCCAATCAAATTACTGCGATCCAGAAACTCTACAATGCGCGTGAATTTTCCACTTTTTTCCATCTATCACGATCCGTGGTTTTCATGGTGAACGTCGAAAAAAACAGCCGGATGAAATACGCGTCCACGTGCTTGAAGTTCGTGGAGGCCAAGAAAAAGAACTTCGACCTCGTCATCAAAGACCCGCGTTGTCTCGGCCCAGGAGACCCGGGAATCTATTGCGGCATGGACTACGGGTTCGAGCAAGGGGAGCAATATAAAGCATCCGAGAGCCTTGCTGGCGACGAGGACATCCGTGACGTCTGCGCCAAGCGAACATTGAATGACTTCGACGAGATTCCGAGACATCTCGATGGCGTGTCCGATGAAACCGGCCTCGAGATCCCCGACGAGTTCAAGTAGGCATTCTTTTTTCATCCAGCCCGGGCCGCCTTCTCCTTGGATCCCGGCTCGTTGTCGTTTTAAATGCGGCCATCTACATCCCATCTCCGGGGTGCATTGACACGGGTACCAGCAACCAAGATGCCGGGCAATGGCTCGCGGCGGCGTGGGACGTCACGCCGTGCATGGCGAGCCTCGCCCGGGAAATAGAGAAACTGCGGATAGTCAATGGACACGCGTCGTTCCCGGAATTCGTGAAGCACTTGCACGACCGTCCGGGCGAAGCAGCGGCCGTTCCCGGGTTCAGAAAGTCGACGTTCGAGGCGATCTGGCGGCGCGTGGTCGCGTGATCGTTTCATCGTTTTTTTCCCTTAAGTCCCGGGAGAGAGGGTGCCTCATTGCGCGCTAGCGAGCCGGTCGATCTTGTCGATGATCGATTTCACGTCGCTCTTGACCCCGGCAAGATCATCCTTCGTGGCGAACGCTTTCAAGTCATCCTTCGTGGCGAACCGTTCTAGATCCGATTTCTTTGCCACGGTCTTGTCCAGATCCTTCAGCGTGCTCGTGATCGCCGCGCCTATGTTTTCCAAGTACCTCGCGTCCGCGCGGCCAGATACCGCCTCGTCGACGCGCCGGGTGAAAATGTCTTGTATTTCCTTGGCTTGCTGCTTGAATTCTTCCCGGGTCGAAAGGTCGTCTATCTTCGATTCGAGCCGGGCGTGATCCGCCGCTGTGCTGTCGATCTTCATCCGCATGGCCTTGAACCGCGTCGCGATCACGCGTTCCTTGCACCGCTCCCGCTTGGCCGGGTCTTTCTGCTCGTCGCACCGCCGGAGAGCCTCTTCGATGTCGTCATCGAGCCCTTGCATGGTCACGATCCTAGACGCGATCCGGGCATAAAAACGTCCCGCCGGATCCCGCCTTCTCTTTGAACCGCGGCCGATCCCGGTAAAAAACAGGCACCGCCTGGGCTTTCACGTGCCCCGCCGGATCGCCTTTTTCGATCCCGTTGTGGCGCGACGCGACGGCGGATCGAGATCATGCCCGGTCATTTCCAATATATCCCGCACCGTCTCTTTCAAGTACCTATCGTTTGCCGGGGAGTCCAACCCGCCATAAAAACACGCGCCGTGAAGGTTTTCCGCGACGACGCTCACTTTTTCCGAAAGTTTCCACAACGACGGGTCTTGAACGGCAAGATCACTGAGTGCCCTAACGCGCTGGACACGCGCGTCCGGCTCTCCTTCCTTGATAAAACGACCCTTGGTCGCGAGAAAACTGTCCACTGCCTCGATAACCGCGAGCCATCCCTTCTCACACGCTTGTTGTTTCGTCAGCGGGTCGTCGCTCTCGCGATCTCGAAGCGCGGCAGCGTAGATGTCTTGGGGCAGCCGGGTCGCGGTCATGATCTTCCACTAGCATTGACGCGATCCGTCCATATAAATTCCCTCCCGGCTGCGTTTCTCCTTGGATTCCGGGCGACGCCCGGAAAAACGGTCGATCATCAACGTTTCTTTTTCTTGCCAAGCGCTTCCATGATCTCGTCGTGCGACTTGTCGACATGCTCGTGAACCGCGGTGATGTGCCCGACCAAGCGGGTTTCGACGTCGTCGATCTTCTTGTCCAGATTGTCGATCGAAGCAGTCGTCTTGGATTTCCATTCATCCGTTTCTTTTCGCCACTCGTCAACGCCATCGCTCCATTGACGCAATGCCTTGACATCCTCGTCAACCCGGGAAACGTGCTTGTTGACTTCCTTGATAGCAGACGTGTTTTGGTCTATCTTGCTGGCGATCACCTCGAACCCGCACTCGACCTTCTCGTCGCCGGTCTTTCCCTTGCATGCATCCCGCACGGCGACCGCGATGGTCGCACGGCGACCGCGATGGTTTTCTGCTTCTGCATGGTCATCGATCCTATTGACGCGATCCGTCCTATTAAAACACGTCCCGGATCGCCTTCTCTTTGAACTGCGGCATTTCCCGGGGAAAAATAAAACGAGAACGGGTCATTCGATCCAGATACGCTCGTCGCATCGTTTCGCGACGATCTTCTTGCTCGTCGAGTCCACGGTGATGCCGTGCTCGTCCAATCCCTCCGTCCCGATCATGACCGGCGCTCCTTTCAACGTGCCATCCGGAACGACGAAAGCCATCCTCGGGACGCGGCACCCGCTGAAGTTCACGTCGACGAGGCACGACGCGTCGGACATCACGTGCTTTCCCGGGATCGGTGCCGGGAACGGATCCATGCCAACCACGTCGCAGATAGATTCGGCCACGCTTCGTTCGACGACCGCGTCCATCGTTGACGGGTCGAACCTTGCCTTGACCGTCAGCCGCGTTTTCTTGCCTTGCTGCATGCTGGTGATCTCGATTGCCATCGAATCCTTCGACATTGACCTCCTTGATTTCATCGTCGATCACCTCCCGGTTGGTCGAAATCGGAGATAAACGCGACCAGCCGCAGCCTCGGATGGAGCACGACGTCGCCGCGCTGCAACCCGGGCGCTCCAAATAGCATGTCAGCGGAAATATCAACGTCCGGAACGACGTATGCCGTGTCCGGGATGATCCTCCCGCCGATCTTCACGCTGATCGAGCAGTACTTTTCGCTCGTCATCTCCCCGCCTCCGACACCCTTCCATCCACGCTTGATATCCGGGATCGTCGTGCAAAATTTTGCGGCGCTTTCCCGTATCATCGTCGCTCCCGCTGCCGTGTCAAACTTCGTCGAGATCGTTGATGATCGCTTCGATACCCGGTCGAACACGTCGACCGGTTGCACGATGAATCCCATGATGTTCGATCCTCTAGACGCGATCCGTCCATTTAAATTCCCTCCCGGCGGCGCTTCTCTTTGAACCGCGGCGGGTTTCCCGGGATGGTACAAGAACATTTCATTGCTTCTTATCGAGCATGGCCTTGATCTCGTCGAACATCGTGTCGATGTCTTCCTTCGTGGCGAACGCCTTTAGATCCTCCTTCGTCGCCATCTTGGTCTCGACGGATCGAACCGATTCCTCGACTTTCGTGAAGCTCTGGCCCGTGTTGATGATGAACCGGTTCAACGAGTTGCTCATGCTCGCGTGCGTGAGGGCGATGGGCTTCAACTCCTCGTCTATCGCGACGAGCCCGTCGTAAACGTGATTGAGCTTGTCCTTCACGTGATCATCGAGGGATCCGATACCCTTCCTCGTTTCGGCGTCTAACTGGTTGATCGCACCGACGAGATCTTGTCTCATCTTCCTCATCGAACCCGGAAAGTCCTTTTCAATGAACTTCTCTACCTTGCCCGCGTGCTCCGCGATCACGGTGGCCATGCAATCCACCTTCTCGTCGGTCGTCGCGTTCTCGATGCACTTCTTCAGCCGGTCGCTCGTCGATCCCTTCGTGACGTTTATCACCGATCACCATGATATAGGCGCGATCCGTCCATATAAATCCCTTCCCGGCGGCGCTTCTCTTTGAACCGCAGCCGATCATGGATCGTCCCGGGTGCCTAAATCCAGCGCGATCACTTGCCGAAGCAAGAAGTTTCAAGATCCTTTATCGCTTTGCTAACAGAATCAAGTTCCGTCTCGCGATCTTTTATCTTTTTGGCGATGTTCTTGAAGTAATCGTTCACGTATTCGCCCCAAACGCGGGGAACCGGGCTCGTTACCGAACTAGCGCCGTCTTTCAACGCGTCGACCTCGTGCGAGACGTGGTGGTGGATCACGCGTAGCTTGACGAGGGTATCGTATGCATCGTCCGGGCAGTTCAACCGCGGGGTTATCGTTCTTGCCATCTTGATCGATGTCCTAGACGCGATCCGTCCATTTAAACCACACGACACGCCGGCACGATCTTCGCCGGCACGATCTTTATAAGCACGACGGGCGATCACGCTCCAATACCAACCGGTGACACGCCATGACCGACGACTACTTGCGGCAGCTGGAACGCATCAACGCAAGGACGCAACAGCTTCAAAACGACCCGGAACGCCGGGCCGCGAACGACCGGTGGAGGGAAAATTTCCTCAATTCCCTCCAAGCGATCAAGAGCGGGCAAGAACGCTTGGCCGTCGCATCTGGCGGTATCGACAGCATCACACGAAGGATGAAAGGCATGGGACTCAAGGAACAAATCTGCAACATGCTTGGCATGGCCAAGCAGAACTTCTGCGGGGAAAACCCCCCGTACCCGAAATTATGCGCCGCCATCGACGCCGCCGCGAGCGCGCTCGGCTGCCAGTCGACCCCCGAACCACCGCAAGGGTGTTCCATCACCGGATGCGACCCCGGCTATTACTGCGACCCGGCGCAAAACATCTGCTTGATCAAGAAAGGGAGCAATGAATCGTGCACGGTAAGTGACGAGTGTTCATCTGGCGTTTGCGAGGATTACACGTGCTTGTAATCATTTTCATTTTTTTTGGTGAACGGGCATGGATGGCGTGAAGATACACGCCCGCGTTCGTCACGAATAAGAATTAACCCCCTCTCGCGCGGGAATGCTCTATTTCTTCAACGCCGCGTCCAGTTTCTTGTCCATTCCATCGATCTTGCTGGAAAGGGCGTTCATCTCGTTCTTCGTGGTGAAGCGTTCGAGATCCTCCTTCGTGGCGAATGCCTTGAGATCGTCCTTCGTTGCCATTGAACTTTCGATGCTTGCTAGATCATCCTTCGTTACCCCGTTTCGCTTGATGGTCTCGATATCCTCTTTTATCGAATCGATTGTTTGGCCAACACGATACATCGTTTCGACCATCCCGCCATACGCGCTGATCGCGCCGATGGCATTCTCGTCAGCACTTTTTAACACGGGCATGACCACGTCGTCAATTTTATTGTCCAGTTCCGCCTTGAAATCCCGTTTCAGACTCGCGGCGATCTCGTTCATGTCTGCTCCGACTTTCTTGACGCTGCTGTCGATCCGCTGTTCTAGCCGGTGAATGATGCACTTGTCGCGTTCCAGCGGGTCGACGATCTCGAGGCACTTGGCCACGCTTCCCGGTGGATCACGCTTGGGTTGCTTCTTGGCCGGGTTCATTGATATCGAGATCCTAAACACAACTGGCGTTTATAAATATCCCGTCGGGCTTCAAAGAACCACGTTCGTTTTTATAATGGGCGAGTTTATAAGGAGATCACGATATCGCAATGCACCCCACGCGGAGGTCATGCCCCATGAAACGAACCACGGTAGCCGCCCTAGCGGTGGCACTCGCCATCATCACGATCATCGCCATTCCAGCCATTCCCATCAACCACTCGCCGGTCGCCACGGCGCCGGCCTTGCTCGATCCCGGGAACGGGATCGCCACGTCATCCGTTCCAACATCCCGGTCGGTACCCGGGCAGTACACGGGTTCCCGGGACGAGTACACGACCACCATGACGCAATACACGAACGTCACGAGCAACCAGTTGCCCGTGGCCATTCCATCCGGGTACACGTTAACCGATGTTGCCGCGAACGTGTCCGGCATGACCGGGGCATCACGGATCGACACGAAACAAGATGTTGCCGGGGTACTTGGAGAGCCAGACGGAATTAACGTTAGAAGATTCACTTTTGGATATGATCTTTCAACATATCGGCGGAATGAAATCGGGATGTTGCTTCAATTCTCGAATAACGTTTCGCTTCAATCAGTTGAATTGTTGTTGAAACGGGTGGGCGTGTATAACGACCCGCAGTATGATAACTTGTGGAGACGAACGACGATTGAATTGCGGGCAAACGAACCGTCTCCATCGGATCAGCCACACAAGACAACAACGATGGCATCGGTTCGACTTAACGACACGAACTTTTACATATTATCGGATGCATATCAAAAAACTAACGTCAATTTCGGCGGGATCGACCTTGAAAGCGGGGAAAAATACTGGGTCGTCGTGAATGCCACGGCATCAAACACGGCAGCGGCATATCTCGCACTATTTTACTTCAACGATACGTCGAATGACATTTTAACATCGAACCGGTCTGCCACTACCATATCAAGTAACGGGAACGCGGATTACAACGTCGTGCAAGACGGGACAAGTTGGATCACGTCTCCGGTTTTCGACCCGTACTTGAAGATTGAATATGCCATCACCGATCCCTTGAACGTGGACGAGGTCGCGTTTAACGGCACGATCGGCGGTATAAAAAAATCATTCAACAAGACGGGAACGGGGAGTGGCTCGGCTGCTTGGAACGGTCTATCCATCACCGGAACAAGCGTGAACATCCAGACAGAAGCTCCTGTGAAATACGACGCCACGGTGGTCGCGACGTTCCGGAGATCATCATCAATTTCGTACTCGTACGTCGCGAACGCGTCGTCCTCGGTCTCGTGGTCGTCGACGTTCTCCACCACAAGTACCGGCGATGGTTACAACTTCACGGCGGGCTACCATCCCGGCTGGAGCAACGTGAAGGTGTCCCGGAACGGGACGGACGTGACCGGGCTGGTGTCCATAGCTGGCGGTGTCGTCACGGTTCCGGCGGCCGTCGCCGCGGGCAACAACTCGTGGGTCATCACGTGCGAGTCGCCGAACCGCGTGCTGTCGTTCGGGTTCGGCAAGGGCGTGTATTACCGCGGGCAAACGCTCGCGACGTCCAAGACGATCGACATGGCTAACCTCCAGACGGAACTCGTGACGTACTACGATCCTTCCGGCGTGCAACGCGGCGCGACGATCGGCGATAACTTCCCGCTCGGCGTTTACACCGCTGTGTACTGGTGCGAGAACGGGACGGACGCCGGGTGGGCGATGGCCACTATTCTGGTGACGGATAACGGGTCGATAAACGTTCGCGTGTCCGATGCACTCGGGAGGGACGTCCCGGGCGTGCTGGTTAACGTCACGTTGATCAACATGACCGGATACACCAACTTGCTCGGGAGGGTGTCGCTCGCCGGCATCGAGTTCGGGAACTACACGGTGGCGTTCTCCCACCCGTCTCGCGGATCGCTCGGGTCGGCGCCGGTCGAGGTCAACGGCAGCGGCATCCAAGTGGAGCACCAGCTGCCGTCGCAGTTCGTGTTCGAGCAAGTACCGGTGACCATCATGCTGGCCGACAAGTTCGGCGACGGGTTTGCCGGGCGGGTCACGCTGGCGAATATCACCGGCGTGATCACGACGGAACTCGTTTCCGGGACTGCCGGGGGCAACGGGTTTTTCCAGTGCTCGCTCGACGAGGGGAACTACTCGATCGCCGTGGAATACCCGGACGGGACTGCGGTGGTGCTGAACGCGAGCACGATACACGTGCGGAAAGACACGTCCACGTCGTTCGCGGTGTCCGCGCCGGGAACCGTGGCGTACCCGCAGCTGCGAACCGCGTCGCTGGACACGAGCATCAAGGACGCGGCCGGGCGGTGGTTGCCCGGGGTCAACGTTACCGTGACCAATGATGATGGCGTGCAATGGAAACTATCCGGGCCCGATGGCAAGGCATTCTTCCCGTCGGTGTACTGGGGCAACGACGCGTCGTTCGACGTCGCGTGGATCGCCCCGAACGGGACGGTGTTGGACTCGACGACCGTCGCGCTCTCGACGACGGGCATCGTGCCGGTGGATCGCGTGTTACCGTTCAACTACACGTTCACGGGCATCCCGGTCACGATACTCGTGCAAGACCGGTTCGGCGACGGGTTCCCGGCGCGCGTCGTCGTGGACAACGGGACGGTCGTGTTCGACGGGTTCGCCGGGTCGAACGGGTTCGCGTCCATGATGCTCGACGAGGGCGATTACGTGATCGAGATCTGGTACCCGGGATCGACCTTCATCGATGCGGACGGGTTCACCGTGATCAAGGACGTTACCACGTCGTTCACGTTCACCACCACCATCGACGCGTTCCCGGCAAAGCACGTTGCCACGCTGGTGACCCATCTCGAGGACGCGCTCCACCGGGACATCCACGGCGTGACGTGCCGGGTGACCGGTGTCGATGGCACGTGGCAAGCATCGACCGGGACGAACGGCAACACGACCACCGGCGGCATCTACTGGGGCAACTCGACATCGTTCACCGTGGAATGGATCGACGCGCGCGGCATCATCGACTCGGTTCCCGTCACGCTATCGGAGTCCAAGACGTATTACCTTTCCCGGGAGCTCGCGGTCACGTACACGTTCACGAACCTCGCGGTATCGTTCAACTTCACGGACAAGAACGCGGCGCCGTTCCCGGCCTTCGTTTCGTTCTTCAAGGACGGCACGATCCCGTCCGGGTCGGGGGCGGCGGGCGGCAACGGCTACTACCAGACCGTGCTCGACGAGGGCAATTACATCGTGAAGGTCGAGTATCCATCCGGCACGTTCGTCGGGAACGCGAGCTTCACGGTCGACTTGTCGAACAACACGGCGCGGTACAACTTCAACTTCGACTTCTCGTCGCAGATCAAGATCTGCTCGCTCGTCGTCAACGTCAAGGACGCGCTCGGGCGGGACGTCTATCCCGTCATGGTGCGGGTGAACGGGACGGGTATCGGCAACGTTTCCAAGTCTGCCATCACCGATGGCGGCGGGAACGCGCTCTTCACGGGACTCGCCTACCAGGACTACCCGGGTTACACGATATACGTGTATTCCAACGCGAGCGGGACTGGAGCGCCGGTCAACACGACCGCGATCGTGATCTCGAGCGACGTGCAAAACGCGTCGATCGTCATGGCAACGCAGTTCCATTTCCCCGATATCGTGGTCACGTTCACGGTCGTGGACGCGTTCGGCGCGGGCTACCGTGCCAACATCACGATCCTCGATGCAACGAACGCGACCACCTTGTTGTCAGAGATCACGACGGTTTCGGGACAACGGGTGGTCGACCTCGACGAGGGGACGTATTCCGTCGTCGTCCGGCACGAATCGATCGTCGTGGCGAACCGGTCGTTCACGGTCTTGAAGGGAACCGGCAACGCGTTCACGATCCCGACCGGGATCGACGCGTACCCGGAAACCCGCACGAAATTGTTCACGGTCACGGTCAACGACACGCTCGGACGGTACATCGGTGGGCTGCGGGTCAACATGACGAGCAGCGAGGAGTCATACGAGGTGACGGGCACGACCGGCACGTACAGCTTCCTTTCCGTGTATTATGGATTCGCCCACGTGTTCGACGTGACGGTATGGGACGTTAACGGCACGTTGCTGCACGCGGAGATGATCGACGCGAGCGTGGCCAACGAGACGACGTGGACGGTGCCCGGGCAGTACATCTTCCGGGACGTCCCCGTCCAGGTCACGATCCTCGACATCAACGGCCGGGGGTTCGCCGCCAACGTCGAGATCCGGTTCCAGAACGGGTCGGTCGCGTGGACGGGGCAGTCGTCCGCCAACGGCCTCGTCAACGCGGCCCTCGACGAGGGCAATTACACCGCGGTGATTTCTTGGATAAATGGGACGCATATCGGGGATCATGATTTTATCGTGCAGATCGACCTGCATCAAGATATTTTGATTCAACCAAACGTGAATGCCTACCCGCCCGGGACGACGGATATCATGACAATCGTCATCGTCATCATCGTGATAGCGGCCGCGATTATTGGCGTGATCGGAGGGATATTTCTCAAGAATGCCAAGAAAAAAGAAGCCATCTTGAAACAACGCGAGAATGAAATTGAGAAACTCAAAGCGGAAGTTACTGAGGAAGACATCAAGGTGTCGAAAGAAAAGCACGTGTGCCTCGTGCACAAGGGGCCAATCGAGGCGTTCGCGTTCATCTGTCCCGGGTGTGGCTCGTTTTATTGCCAGAAATGCTTGGAGGCTATCAAGGAAATCGACAATTCATGCTGGTCTTGCAAGGCACCGCTCGATCCCACGAAATCGATAATAATTGCGGATTCAAAGGACGAGGAAACGACTCTTGTTAGAGATAAGTCCAATATCCCGGGAAAGAAAGGTACTGCAGATGATGGGATGGAAACGAAAGGCAAGAAAGCATCCCCGGGAAAACCCGGGAAAGACCAGCCTTCAACCAAGTAAAAACGAAATTCTTCGTAATATCTTTTCTATCCATTCCCCTACACGTATATTATCATTCCACTATCCTTCCACTTTGATATAAATCATCGAGATATATAGGTAATCAGGTGACCATATTTGAGAAGTAAGGTGGAACCTTCTCTTAGGAGAGTTTATGCGACTTTTGAATTTGGACATCAAAATCTATTTAAGGTCATAATTCCTTGGTTTGAATGGTGATGCCAATGGTGATGGTGATCAAGGTTGATAAGCAAGGACGGGTAATTCTTCCGAAGGAGGTACGAGACAAGTATCACTTCGAACAAGGCACGGAATTGCACGTGATAGAGAAGGAGGATGGGATAGAAATTAAATTAGCTCGAAATAAACTCCCCCTCAAGCAATTGTGTTCAAATGGATTGAAATATGATCCCAAGAATATCCTTGCATTAGACATTGCAAACATGGATGATGACCTGCAATAAAGCTGTGGGAGTGTTGAATTCATTGCTGGTGAAAAAAATCATCGATTCCAATATAATCATATACTCGCTTCTTCGGAATCATCCTGCAAATGGCGATTGCGTAAAATTCCTCGAGGAACATGATGCCCCTGACGTGCTCTATTCCTTGGTTGATTGTCTTGATGAAACTTATTGGATTTTGAAGAATGTTTATCGAATCGATGCCGATGCAATTATACAGAGACTTGAAAAATTGATCAACACCAATATTATATTTATGGGCTTGAATCTTCAAGATTCGTTTAAAGCGTTAGAAATCCAAGCGAAGAACTCTATCCAGATCACTGATGCACGTTTATTCTTGCTTGCATCGGCTCAAAATATACCCATGATAGTAACAGACGACATCCGATTCCAGACATTTAACAGATCCCAAGGATTGCTCACCGAAACCCCGATCACCCAAGACACACGAAATAAAATGGGGGTGTGGGAGAAAAAGAACCTTCCCGAAGCGGGATTACCACGAATACTCGCCCGTATACATGCATATCTCACCGGGCGAGATTCAAAAGCTGCAGATTCGTTTGAACATGATACGTTTCATTTTTCCAAGTTACCTGGTGTATAACAAGAGGAAAATACAATCCTATTAACAGAAACGCCCCTAAATGATGCACCGTTATTATAACCCTATAAATCTTCTCTTGTTTATTGGCGACAAGTGAGATCCTTATGGGTGGTGACACGTTTCAAAGATTGGGTGTACGTGCTTGATATACGAATTTAATATCTCATCCTCTCGATATAGCTGTTTAACTTCATCGTCCGTGTTTGGAACGCGTTGTACAACGCATCGCTGTGCTCCTTGATCGTGCGGTGAGAATTTGTATGCGGGTTGATGCTAGTTGCATGATCTACCTGCTTCACCCATCCTTCCGGCAACCCCCGACTTCCTGTCAACGCGCCCGATATTCCAGCGGCTACCGCGGTTATGCAGTCGGTATCCCGTCCCATGTTGACACCGCTGATAATTGCATCTCGGAGATTTCCCTTGACCATCCGGAAGATACATATGGCCTTTGTAACCACTTCGTTTGCATAACTTTGCGCATATGGAATGCCGTACCCGCCGTATATGTCATCGAATGTTTTCCTTAGCTCGCGGAAATCGCCACATTTTTCAGTGAGTTGTAAGGCCCGATCGAGTTCAAGCAAAACAGTGGTTCCGCACGTATCAAACACGGCGTCGATGACGCTGGTCACGGAGGCATCCCGATTGGTCGCTTCAGCGATGGCAACCGCCGTGACAGATGCCCACTGCAATCCGCGGCTGTTGCTTGTTTGATACACCTGGCCTACTTCGAGCACGTCATCCCGCGCGCTCTCTGGGTCACCGGCGTTAATCAGACCGATGGGATGGCAAGATCGCGCAAAGGACACCAATCCCGCGTAATCGCAATAGCGGCCCAGGTCCCGTGCAGGGATCGGCGTTTTCGCCATGGCTAGCAACTCGCCTTCAAAGGGTTCTGAAATCACGCCAGCACCTTTGGGATTCATGTCACTCACCCACGCGGCTCGAAGGTCCTCTGCCGTGATACGTCCTTGCTTCCGGTCGATAGCCGTTATGATGAGTTTTTGCCTTTCTACCCCGTCTTCTGTCGTTCCTGGTTCGCGTCTCCAGCCCGTGTAGTATGGCAGCAATCTGTCCAACGTGCCGTAGGTCTCTTCTATTCTTTGATATGTCCATCCTTCAACGGGCGCCCCCATGGCTGAGCCAACATGGACGCCGGCGATGCATCCAAAGAATTTGTCTCGTAAAGTCGCGTTCACGTTATGGACATCATTCGCGCTGTTAATAATAATAAACAAATGATGTCTTCAATCGCCCGATAGCCTGTGAAAAACATAGGTATGCAAGACATCCTCGGGAATTTCCTGCTTTATCCGTTTCAAGAAAGTCGCGAGGATGTTGACCAGCTCCAGGTTTGGAGGATTGCTTGAATGATACATCATTTCGTTCTGCATTGCTTTCAGCTGGTTTAGGAGCGTCAACATGTTCCCTTCCACGAGGTTTCGCAATGTCCGCAAGCGTGCCTCGGGAACAGTTCTTGCCGGGTCTTCTCCCGGGATCTCGGTGATCGGGTTTCCCGCGAGGGTGAATTCTTCGATGTTTTGCAAGTTCCAGATCGATTCGGGGAGCCCGGCGATCTTGTTGTTGATGAGGGATAGCACCTTCAACGTTGATAGATCCGCCAAGAGCTCGGGAATCTCAGGAATCTGGTTGTCGTTCATGCTCAAGTACTGTAGCTCGCCGAAACGCGTGATATCTTGCGGGATTCTCTTGAGGTTACAGCGGTCCAACCGGAGCATGACCACGTGGCCATCGATCGCGAGATACATCAAGGGCGTCGAATCGAACTGGGGATTTGGCCTGGTAACGTCACCGTTTTGGAAGGGGGGAATCGCGGGGATGGGTTTCCCGATCGCTCTCTCTATTTCCTCGAGGGCGGCTTGTTCCTGGGCAACCAACGGGATCCCGCGCAGCATGTCGATGGTTTGTAGCTGGGAGCGCTCCTGGTAGAATTCAGGTAGCGCTTTTTCCAACATCCCTTTTTCCACGGGTCTTGGCTGCGGCGGGAACATCTCCGCTGCCACGCGCTGGAGATCGGCGAGAGCGACGATGGCATTTCCATCGGCCTTTACCCTTGCTAGAAATTTCACGTTATTCCCCGTCCGGTAACCAATAATCGTGATCGCGCCCTTGACACTATTTGGACTGCTTTTTATCACCAACCGTTCATCGCTGCATTGGATTATCAGCATCGGCTCGTCAAGATACCGGAAACGCCTCACCGGAGTG
The DNA here is from genome assembly GCA_030587475.1 of Candidatus Sigynarchaeum calidifontis. Classification (GTDB taxonomy): domain Archaea; phylum Asgardarchaeota; class Lokiarchaeia; order Sigyniarchaeales; family Sigyniarchaeaceae; genus Sigyniarchaeum; species Sigyniarchaeum tengchongense. The sequence goes on along the minus strand of JAUQYZ010000090.1, from coordinate 14,955 downwards.
TAAAGTCTCCAATTCTTGGAGAGTTCGATCGAATCATTCTCCGATTCGATCTCGCCATGTTTGTACAAGATTTGGAGGTTATCCTGGACGATGACGACTCCGAATATGTCTTTATTAAATGCAAGTAAATTCTTGAGCGGGGCTTCGAATTCTTCGTTCACTATCTTGTTCACCTCCATCTTGATGAATGTTGCTAGAGGAATGCCTTTTTTCTTTGCATATACCTTCCAACGGGCTTTTTCGGTTGGCTCGATCGTGAAGTTGAGCCACACGGGCTCTTCCTCGGGCTTTGGCTTGGGTGACATGCTGTTTTCACCTGACTTCTGCTTCTAGCGACGTCTATTTAAACGCTGGGAGGAGTAAATCTTAATTTATACAATTTATTGCCCTTGCCTCTCATCTAATACGAACAAGGCCGTTCCTGCATGTTGCAGCAAATCAAAAGGTGCCGTTCCGTCAGAGCAGCAATGCCTGGCTTAGCAGCGTCGTGTTGTAAAACGTGGCCAGGAAGCCATCAAGGTCGGGAATGTCATCGATGAGGCCGAACGCGGACATGTTACCGACGAACGCCTTCACGAGCGGGAGGGCCGGCTGGTAGACGAAGCCCGTGTTCCGGAGTGCCCTGGTCAAAACTCCCTCGCTGATGCCTATTTCCCGTTCCATTGTAATGTAAAAAGCAGACGTTTGCGCGTTCTCCACCTTCCCAATGTTGACTGCATCGGTCGCGACCACGTGCACGTGGAGGAACCGCGTGATCGCATCCACCAGGGCGGGCTGCCCGAGCAGCGCCGTCCTGGCGACGACCACGGTGTCGGGATGGTTCGGCCAAGTCCCGCTGCTGTTCGCCAGGTACTTGCCCGGATAGCCGAATTTACCATGGTCGGGTTCGTGCACGGCTATGGCAGCGATGCATTCCCACGCTACGAGCGCATGGATAGTGCTCTTGTTCAGCGCGATTGGCATCTCGCTTGTTGACATCGTCGTGACGGTCACGTTATCCGTCATATTGGTAACGCCTCCATATTTCAAGGTACCGTTGAGCATAGCGTGCAACAAGAGATCTTGCGTGAGGCCTGCTGCCGGGATGGCGATATTCTTGTCCAAGAGGTCGGATATCGAGTTGATGCCCGTGTCGTTCCTGACGACGATGGCGGACCCGTTCACGCTGGCCCCGGCGAGTACCGTGATGGCCGTGTTCTGTTTCTGGTTAAAGACGACGGCCGGCGCGAGGCCAACGAGGGCGATGTCCAGTTGGCCAGCGTCCAAGGCATCCATGATTGCTTGCTCGCTGTTGAACACCGTGAATTTCAAGTCCAGCCCGGCGTTATAGTACATGCCTTTAGCCCTCGCGTAGATCAAAGCAGCGTGGTTCACGTCCCCCGCGATGTATCCCACGCGGAGCTTTTGACTGTCGATGTACAGCCACGTGCCGAGCGCGGTCGCGATCCCCGCCACCGAAACGATGCAGACCAGCGCCAGCGCGGCCTTCGATCTGTCCATGATTCGTCGACCTTAGATACCGGCTCAAAGGGAGAGGCGGTATTTATTCGCGTATCAAGTTGGATTGCTGGGGCATTCTCGGTCAAAATCCCGCGTCCGTTTCATGGGAACGTCCGGGAACGAGGCAAGCAGCGGCATGAGTACATCCTTCTGCTCGGCATTGAGGCCCTTCCAGTCGAGGACGAACCACGAGACGCCCTCGACCGTGTTCTTCATCGCGAGATCGATAGAATCCCTCGTGAGCGAGGCGATGGCGTGCTTGGGGACGATGTGCGCGAGCGCGGCGCGGGAATCGCTGGCCATGACCCGCTCGAAAGACTGGGCGTAGTGCAGGCCCCCGAAGCCCATCCCGACGCCGGTAAGATCCCCGGCGAGCCTTCCAAGGTCGTACCCGACTGCCGAAATCGCCTCCAGCAGCTGAATGATGACCCTAGCGACTGCCTCCGCGCCCGCCACGTCCCGCCAGTTCGTCTCGTCGCTGCCGAGCTCCACGAACACGAGCGGTGCCTGGAGGTTAGTCGGGCCGTGGTGCGTTACCTCGAGATCCACGACGAACTTCTCGAGCTCGGCGGCGTGCCGCTCCTTCTGCCCGAGCAGCGCCCGGTAGGCGAGCCGTAGAATCGCCCCCGACGCCTTGCACACGCGGCGAGGCTCCCCGCCGAGGTCCGCCTGGTCGCCCCAGTTCCCGGTCACGTGGGCGAGCAGCGAGGGCCTGGCCGTCTCGCTGCGATGGCGCGACGCGTAGACGTACACGAGCGGGTCGATCCCGGCCTTTCTGCAATAATCGTCGAGCCGGTCGCTGTGGACAAGTCCCTCCTCGATGGTCACGAGGTATGCCTTGAGCCGTTCGTTGTAGAGGACTTCCTTGGCCCCCGATCCGTGTTCCTTGGGAACCCACAGCTCCATCTTCACGAGCCGCGCCTTGATGTTCTGACCAGCGATGTCCTCCAGCGATGTGACCACGACGGGCAGTTTTATGCCTTTCATTTTTTCGGGTCCCTTCGTATCATCGTTTCTTGGCGCGTTCCAGGCTGCTGACGAGGGCTGGTAGCTCGCTAAAGTGGGTGATCGTGTGCTCGCTGTGAGGGAACGGCTGGTGACGGTAGGCATCGTCCAGGCTGTACTTGACGAGGATGGTCTCCATGCCCAGCGCCCTTGCCGTGTCGAACTCGTGGTCGTCCCCGTCGGCGATGTAGATGCAATGGTTAGGCTCCACGCCCAGCTTGTTCGTCTCGTTGAGAAAGATCTCGGGCTCGGGCTTCTTGAGCTTCACGATGCAAGAAAAGGTCGGATCTGGGAAATACTTCGACAAGGGGCTTTCCTTCCAGAACAGAGCGTTTTCGGTCGAGCAGTTCGAGATCATGCCGATCTTGTAGCCCTCACGGGTGGCCCATTCGAGCGCGTCCAGCGCGCCTTCCTTGATCTTGAGATTCTGGCCGCGAATGTAGTCTTCGCGGAGCTTGATGGCAAGCTCGAGTCCCTCTGGCCTGGGATAACCGCCGGTGCCGTGGTAGCGTTCGAGTGCGGAGTCGAAGCGTGCCTTGACCGAGGGATAGTCCCCATAGGGGTAGGCATCCCAAGATCCCTTCCATGCCTCCGAAAAACGACCCGGATCCAGGCCCAGTGCCGCGATGATGGCGCCGAGGTTCCGATTGTACTCGGAATGCTTGAATATCTCGGCAAGTGTTCCGTAGAGGTCGAAAACCAAGGCCTCGTAATAGTGCCCGTCAGCGAACGCGATCATGGCTCGTGGGAAAAAAGGCCGGAGGGGAAAAAAACGTTCGCTTCAGCGGGTGTAGACGAACCGCCGGGTGCGAAGGTCAAAGGCACGGGCGGTCTCGTAGACCGTGGTAATGTTCTCGATGGAATGCCACGCCATGATGTCGGTCGACGGGCCGAAGACGAGATTGTTGGACGGGGCAACCGCCTTGATGACCCGCTCGCACTCAGCGCGCACTTCGGCCGGCGTTCCTTGCCAGAGCAGCCGCGATACGTCGATGTTGCCGTTCCACGAGATCTTGTCTCCGTATTGTTCGTTAAGCTTGATGATATCGACCCCCGCGACAGGCTCGAGTCCCTGGAGTAGATCAAGGCCGATGTCTATGTAATGAGGAACCAACTCCGTGATGTCGCCATCCGTGTGGAACATGGTTTTTCCGCCCCGCTTGTGGATGTAATTAAACAGCTGCTTGTACCTTGGGGCGTAGAACCTGTCGAACACCTTCGGGGAGCAGAGCAAGTGATCCTTGTAGGCAATGTCGTCCGTGAAGGCGATGACCATCTCGCTGTCGATGTCGAGCAGCCGCTTGCAGATCTCGAGGTTCGCATTGTACAGCTCGTCGACGCATTCGTCGAGCAGCCCCGTGGGCTTGCGGGTCTCCCGCGCGAAGCCCGAGTACCCGATGCCGAGCCATATACCCTCGTGGAAGCCAGCGATGATGGGCCAAACGAAGATCTTGTCCTCGGCGATGACCTTCTGCTTGTAGAACTTTTCAAATCGGTCGAACGCTTCCTGGGGCTGGGGGACGCGGGGCGGGAACTTGGCGCGTAGCTCCCTGTTCCTCCAATAGCCGTCCACGTAAAAAATGCGGCCATCCGACGCGACCTTGTAGATACGGCCCGTCGAGTCCACGAATTTGCCGTCCGGCAGCGCGACAGGAATGTATTTGAATTCCGGGTCGGGCCGGTCGCCGAGCGACGGATCGGTGGTCCCGTCGATGCCGAGCGCCACGATGATGGTTTGATCCTGGCTGAATTGAACCCAATCCTCCTCATCTATTTCAAAAGCATCGTCGTACTTCTTCATGAACCCTGCTTCGCACTTGAAGGCGTACGTGGGAACTTGATCAGCCGGCTCATGGTTTATGGCTGCCAATATGCGCTCCTTGTGGGTCATCTTGCGCGTCATAGCCGGGCTCCCTGCTTCTTTCCATCGATGGCATCGACCAGGATATCTCGGGTGGAGGGGTACTTGAACGTGAAGCCCGTGGCCTTAATCTTATCGCAGTTAAGTGATGGCGGATAGCGCAGCGCGGTGTACCATTGCAAAACATAACGTATCTTCCGCGAGAAGATGCCCGCCAGGCCGAGTAGCAGCTCGACAGACCACCAAGGAATGAATTTCATGGTGATGCTGTTTTCCTCATTGAATTTTTCGAAATCAATGACATCCGACGCAATGTTGAAGAATCCGGGAATATCATCGTTCATTGCCTTCATAATAAAAGCAAACAAGTCATCCTCTTGCGTCAATTGCATCATGGCACGTGGGTACGAAGCAGGTTTTATGAACACGAACGGTTTCTTTTGGATGACTGGGTTAATGAACGCATCAAGCATCTCGAAAAAGTACCTCCTCCCCACGATGACGTGAGGGCGTATCACGGTGGTCGTGATAGAAGGATGAGCGGGCACGAATGTTCGCAAGTATTCTTCCACGGCTGCCTTAGCACGGGCATAATACCAACGGCTTTTCGAGCCGCGCAGCTCGTCAGTCTCGACCAGCGGCTCGCATGGCTTTGCAGGGGGGCATCCGTACGCTGCAACGGAACTCGTGTAGATAATTTTTTTCACGTTCTGGGTCGCTGCTGCATCGAACACGTTCTTTGAACCGTCGATGCATATATCCAGGACTTCGTGTTCCGGGCGCCCACCTGGATTGACGATGAAAGCAAAATGCATGACGATATCAACGCCAACGAATGCATCGTTCATTTTTTTCTTGTCCCTGATATCGATCTGCTTGAACTCGACCTTGCCTTCGGGGAGGTCGGATGGTTTGTTCGTGTCGATCCCGATGATGCGATTGATGTGCTGATCGGAAGTTAGCATTGGCAGAATACCATGAGCCAGGTGAGATCCGATACCGGTTATCGCTATTGCTGTCGTACGCTTCACCTTTTTTATATGATGGGGGATGAATTATTTTATTTTTTCTTTAAGGTGTTGGAGGGGACGGGATCCGCTGGCTCGTGGTTAACGGCTGCCAGCATGCGCTCCACGTGGGCCGCTTTACGAGTCATAGCTTGCTCTCATCCAGCAAGGGATGGCGGGTTTATAATCCGATTCCTTCGGTCTCTGGCTATCTGATATTCCACCTCCTGGGCATGCATTGATATAGCGTCGTGGTGCCCCTTCTTATCGATGCACATGGTCATCATTATGCATGTCGATGGAAGCCCCCTTCCAGATGGCCCGGTCGATTCGGCCGACGAGGCTTGGGAAGAAATAGAGCGATACAAGAACACGAACGTGGAGAAATCCTATATATTGTTGGAAGATCGCGAACCAGGTAACTTCCTCGCGGAGATGGGAGTGGATGGCTGGTACGACTTCCGGCGCGTTGCCATCACCCCGCTAGCGGCCGGGAAGTGGGGGATTATCGTGAACGACGAGCCGGAACAGATCGTCGGGAAGGAGGCCTTGCTCGCCGCCGTGAAGGAGTTCTTCGCGGGCACGCTTGGTATGGCAAAGGAAAACAGCAAGCCGAGGGTTGCCGCGAAAAATAGAGGGAAGTGAGCGGATGATGGGTGAATACTTCAAGATCTGCTACATCGGAGCCGGCAGCCATCGGTTTAGCATGGGCCTGTTCCGGAACATCATCGCCGCGTCCAAGACGGGCCTCAACGGCAAGCCGATCCACGCCGCCCTCGTCGATGTCGACGCGCGCGTGCTCGAATACACTGCCAAGATCCTCGACCATATGGGAAAAAATGCCAAGGTTGACTTGAAGGTCACGAAACACACGAAGCAACGCGAGGCTATTGAAGGTGCCGATTTCCTATACAAGAGCATCAGCGTCGGAGGGCAAGCAGCGGAATGGTATGACATTTACATCCCCCAGAAGTTCGGCATTCCCCAGAATACTGGCGACACGGTCGGCCCCGGGGGTTTTTTCCGGGGTTTGCGTTGCGGCCCGCCCGTCACGGCCATTGCCCGGGACATGGTCGAGACGTGCCCTAAGGCCATATTGCTCAACTACACGAACCCGCAGGCGACCATCGTCAAGGCTGCCCGCCGGGTAAACAAGGACCTGCAATATCTCGGCTTGTGCCATGAACTCTTCGGTGGGATGCACAGCCTGCAAGTCTACAACAATATCGCCGGGCTCACCCCGTCCATCAATAACTGGGACAAGGACCTCGATCTCAAGTACGTCGGTGTCAATCACTTCGCGTGGGTGCTGGAAGCAAAGCACAAGAAAGGTGGAGAAGACGTGATTTCCGCGCTCCGCAAAAACTGGAAGGAGGCCTACGACGAGGGCGTGGAGGGGCGGAAACTCTCCTGGTACTTGACAGACAAGTATGGAGCCTACCCATACCCTGGTAACCGGCACGTCGCGGAGTTCATGCCCGCTTACTTCAATTATTTCAACCACGAGCCGAACGTCTGGGGCATCATCACGCTGCGTGACGTCAAGAGCCTTGGATTGTCGCACCGGTACGCGATCCACCGGTTTTCCGTGCTCTCGCGCGATTTCTCGCTAGCCAAGCTGCCAGCCCCGACCGCCGAGGGGGAGCATGCCTTGCAGATGACCACCGATTTCATAAACAACGAGGCCACGCACCACCACGTCGTCAACTTGCCGAACCATGGCCAATCTATCTGCTCATCACTTCCAGACGGGGCGATCCTGGAGGTACCTGGTCATTTCAAGGACGGCAAGATGCACGGTATGAAGATCGGGGCGATCGACAAGGAAATTACCGCGCTGATCAAGCCGCATTGTGAGGTGCAAGACATGACCGTCGACGCGTGGCAGAAGGGCGACCCGGACCTGCTGCTCAAGGGATTACTCAACGATCCCATGTGTGCCTTCATCGAGGACGAGAAGAAAATCGAGGCTATGATGAACTTAATGCTCTATTACGAGGCAGAATGGCTCCCGATGTTCAAGGAATCGATCCCCAAGAAGGATGATCTTCAAAAGAACAAATACTGGGTCGACAAGAAGGATCTAGCAACGCACGAGGAGGCCATCAAGGTCAAATTTGCCCCGGATCCTGCATTGAAGAAGAAATGCCTTCCATGACCTTTTTCTCTCGTTTTTCTATTTAACGCCAATTCTCGCGGTGATGCGATGCTCATCGTCCGGGATCCAGATTCTGGTGCACGATATGCCCACGATTGCATCCGCTGCGGCGCATGTTGCCGACACGCCTACGAGATCGTCATCCGGGCAAGCGATGTCGACAGGTGGATCCAGCTAGGTCGAGAAGAAGTTGCTCGTGGCCTTCAAGTCGATCTGAAGTCGGTCTCGCCCGCAGCACTGATACCGCTCTCTTGGTACTCGACCCACGATGCCTCGGAAGACGCGGATCCGATCGGGCCCGAGCGAGCATTCGTAACCGCCCACCAGGGCGAGTTCGACGCGCTGGCATCATTCTTAAAAAATGAACACGTAAACGAAGGGACGGGGCATGATCCCCCCGGCACGTTCATCCCGTTCTGGTTCCTGCCATCCGTGGACTTCCGCGCGATCTTGCGGCCGAAAACACTCGATATCGCGAGAAAAGGGGTCAGACGCGGCATCAGGTACGTTACGATTATGGCTTTCAAGGATTCGTGTGCATTTCTCGAGGGAAATGCATGTAGTATACATGAAATGAAGCCTGCGGATTGCGCCGATTATCCCGTGAAGGAACAGCTGGAACGGGATCCCCGTGCCATGGCGAAGTTTCTCGCCGTGTGTAAGGGTACGCGCAAATTGGATTGAAGAAACCACCGAGAAGAAACAAATGATCGTGATAAAAACAAACCCTATGCATTCTTGTTTTTCTGTTCCATTGGCAACACGAGCGTGAACTTGCTTCCCTTGTACCGGCCTTCCGATTCGGCCCAGATTCGCCCGCCGTGCCGTTCGACAATCTCCTTTGAGATGAAGAGGCCGAGGCCAGTCCCCTGGATGTCTAGGTCTAGCTTCACGCCCTCGCGACCGATCTTGCCGAAGCGTGTAAAGAGTATCTCCTTCTCTTCCTTCGTGATGCCCACGCCGTTGTCAATGATGGATACCATGATTTCCTTAGAAAAATCGTCCTTGGAAATGCGCACCTCGATTCGACCCCCCGGCTGCGTGTTTTTTATGGCGTTGGTGATCAAGTTCGTGAGCACTTGCTCGATGCGCCCCGTGTCGAAGCGGAAAACGAGCGATGGGGGCGCCGTAATTACGAGGTCCTGGTTCCGGGTATTCAACAAGTATTCATGATCTTTTACGACATGATTGAGGACCTTGACGATATCATCTTGTTTAAAAACGAGCTCGATCTTTCCGGCTTGGATCTGTGACATATCGAGCAATGTATTCACGAGGGATTTGAGCCGGGTGGCGCCTCGGTTGATCATCTCGACGAACCTGAGTTCCTCGCCGCCGAGTGATGCCTTGTAATTTGTATGCAAGAATTCTGCCGCGCCACACATCGAGACGAGAGGGGTCTTGAGCTCGTGGGACGTCACGGCGATGAAATTGCTCTTCAGCTCGTCGATTTCCTTGAGCTTGGCGATCTCGTCTTCGAGAACCTTTTCGGCTCGCTTTTGCTTGGTTATATCGTCCAAGATCACGCCTACATGATCATTAGGCATGAAGAATACCTGGATTTTATAGGCTTTTTCTATGATACCATCCTCCTTTACGTGGATGTCTTCGAAGGTGAACGGCTTGCCGCTCAGACTTCCCTCCGCGATTTGCTTTATGAGGGTCTTCTCGTCGTCGTGTTTCCAAAGGTCCATCAGCGGGATGCCCTGGAGCTGAGCGAGGTTTTTTCCGGTCAGTTTCTCAGCAGCCGGGTTACAGTCGAGAACCGTGAGCTTGCCTCCTTTCTTGATTCTACAAATGAAAATGGCCGAGGGGATGGCCCGCAATATCTCTATCGACGATTTAGAAGAATCCCACAGCTTTTCCAGGCTCTCCCAGTACAGCGATTCCGCCGGTAGTGCTTGACGGCTCACGTCGATGATGAACACAGGCCAATATCCCGTTATCCCATCGACGTGCAAGCAAAACGTCTTGATTTTCGCGATCCGTCGATCCGTCGCCTCTATCTCGAGCTGGGCATCCATCGATTCTCCGTTCTGGCTTTCCTGGCAAACCGATTCCACGAAGCTGGGAATGTTCCTTTTCGAGGGCAGCGCACTGGTGAGCAGCGCTCCCAAATCCTTCCCGGCAAGGTTTGCATCACCGAGTATTTTACACGCAGCAGCATTTGTATGTTGTATAATGCCAGAATTGTCAGTCACGACCAGGCCTAGGTCCAAAGCCGAGAAAGCTCGTTCCCATGCTTGACTGCTGGTTTTTGAATCCTTGAAAATCTCCATTGGCCAATCGGAACTCCTACTGTGGTGGACTGGGGGTTGTTTAATTAGCACGTTCGGTAAGTATTAACTTAATCCCCTAGGATAATAAAGGGTTATCCACGATGCGAAACAAGCGACGAATCGGACTACAAGCATGCATCGCGGGTTTGTTGGCGTGCATGATGCCTCTTGGACTAGATTTTTTCTATCATGCGCCCCTTGTCACCTCGCACGGGTGCGATCAGCAAGGTATCGGAACGATTGCGATCGTTCCATCCGATAGTGCGTATAATTTTACCGTGGTTGATATCCGCGGCAAGAGTTTCTCGCTGGCAGAGCGCTACTTGCTCGCATCCATCGATGGCCTCGTGAACAAGAACGGGACGAACCTGTTCATCATAGAAAGTCCCATCGACGCGCACTGGCTCGATTACATCAACGGCAGCGGCATGTATTCCGGCCAGCTCCAATCCTTCGCGGGCGTGCTCGACCTGGTCGACCATTTCAAGGCGCATTTCGAGGGCATCATCGTTTTCGACAAGGACGATCCGGACCAGGCGAACATGGCCACGCCGCTGTGCGGCGCCAACAAGTCGCTGCTCGTCGACCACGACATCTACGCCGCGGTAAAGGCCGTGTTCGACGCGCCCGTGACTTATGACATGACCAAGATCGTCTCGGACAACGCGTTAACCAGTCGCACGGCGAAATACGCCTACGCCTTCGATAATTTCTATCCACTCTCGAATCAATCGGCGCTCGCATATTACGCGGAGGATGCCCCGCACCACGCTCGCAGTTTCTACATTTCCAACAACATCTTCACCTTGTGGCGCGTGCTCTACGTGCACTCGGCCCCGGACGCGGGGGACAAGGATCCCGATCCCCAAGACCAGCTCGATCTCGTCGGGCGCATCCTGGACGAGACCCCCATCAACATCCCTATATATGGCTATCCGTGGCCCGACGGTGGTAACGAAGGCGCCGCGGTGACCCAGATCTCCCGCCGCGGTAAGTACGTGATCGCCAACGACTGGGCATTCAACCTGCCATTTTTGGCGAAGATGCGTCTCCCGGCGGGTTACACGCTCAATCAAAACCGCCCGGCCACGCTTCCGGCTCTCGAGAACAAGGTCTATGTCGCGGGGCTCTGGTCGGACGGGGACAACATACAATTCGTCTATAACTTCATGAAGTTCACGCTCTGGGACAACCGGCAGCCTGGCACCGTTCCCACCGGCTGGACGATATCCTCATCTTGCTACATCTTGATGCCGTGGGTCATGAAATGGTACTACGAGAACGCGGTCGAGACCGATTATTTCGTCGCCGCCCTGTCCGGCAAGGGATATATGTACCCGCGGGAAATGAACGAGGCCATGCTCCAGGCGTATTACGCGGACGTGCGGCCGCTGCTCGATCTCACGGACCTGCACGAGTTGCACACGATGAACCTCGGGCACAAGGCCGGGACGGTCGCTGGCCTCCTCGGGGACAAGGTGAACATCATCTTCGACGGCTACGGCGGGTACAGCTACGAGTTTCCCGAGTTACACCACGGTACGCCCGTGCTCCATTCGCTGTACCTCACGCTCCAGCCGGACAACACCGAGGAGCAATTCCAGAACGTGATCGGACTGAAGACCGTCGCGCTCACCCAGCCCGTTTTCGTGTTCTTCAACATCCATTGCTGGAGCGGCGGCAGCGATCCCATTTTCTGGAACAAGTTTGCAGCCCGCCTCCAGGCAGCGGGCGTGGAGGTCGTCCGGCCGGACGTCCTCGCCCAGCTCGCCCGCCAGGCGAGCATCGGCGGGGCATTTAACGTGTTTCCCGCCAACGTCACGCTCGTGTTGAGCATGGCCGTGGTCGCTGCTGCCCTCTCGATGGAGATCTACAAGGATCGCCGGGCAAGGCGAGTGTCGTGATACATCAGAACGCCTTGTCTCGCGCCTTGCGCTTTCCCTTGCTAACCGTGGCAATCACTTGCGACCCCGGCGTGTTTTCTCGCACCTTGTCCAGCACGATCCCGAACGTGAGGATTTCTTGCGGCTTGGCGGGGAATGAAAACGTGTTTTCCGTTTCTATCGCGAGCCTGGACACGTGTCGTTCCACTAAATCGAGCTGCCACGCCTCTTTCAGCGGGTATGGGAGCGATATCGACCCCGTCGTGGGTTCAGTGGACGTCGACAGCACCCGGATGACGATCTCCTCGGGGTTGTCCTCGGATCTCTTGATCGCGGTAATAATGAACTGTTCGGGCGTGACCGTGAGGAGGCCGGCCGACCGGGGGCAATCATCCTCCCCTCCCTTACCCGCGGAAGATTGTATCGCGACGAGGGGCACGTTGAACCCGAGGGCCTCGGCGGGGACGCGGGCCTGGACCGGGTTGCCGCCGTGGAAGAGCAGCGAGTACCGGAACTCGTGGCTACCGATCTCGAAGGCCTGGGGAATGCTGTAGAACGGGCCCAGCAACAGCGGCACGTTTCCCGCTGCAAGGGTTCCGACGTACCCGGTGCTGCGTAGTAGTGTTAGGAATACCATCGCCTTGTCCTCGCTTATCTCTTGCTCAGGCAAGCCGTTGTTCATAATCGCCATTCCTTTACCTTCCTCCGTGCTGGATGCATCAATCCAGTTGATGGCCGGGAAGATCCGGTCGTAATGCGCGAACCGCTTGTTCTTGAAGCCCCATGAATTTCCTTTCTGCGGGGTTGGATCACGCTCGATATGTCCGAACGGGACCTCCGTGCGGAACGCGGGCTGCATCGCGGACACGGGAAAGCATGCCTGGATTCGCACGTTGCGCGTGCGGTTCTCGATGCGCGTTACGAAATCGATCCGGGGCGGGCCGTGATGGTTCACTATCACGTACTGGGTCACGTCATTGATCGGTTTGAAAAAGAGCTTGTTTTTGCACCGCAGCTTCGACGAGATGCGAATGACCGCGCGGACGGGGCCATCCTCCATTATCTCGAGTTTATTCCCGAACGTCGTGAAGACCCTCTTCGGCATCGTGCCTTCGAGGTAGCTGTCCCCGCGGTCGTTGAAGATGCGTAGCTCGTTGATTGCTTGCTGCTTCCCGGCAACGATCACCGCGCCTGTCTTGTCCTTGATGGCGATCAACTTCCCTGCCTTGAAAACGAGGGTGAAGTGCCTCCCGTTGACCTCGACCGTCTCGCCTTGCACGATGACCTTGTTCTCGGCCGGGGGCCTTGTCGGCCTGGCTTCTGGATCCTTGCCGCTCGTTTGGGTTATTGTATAGGCCTCGTATCCGGCCGGCGGGACGGCCGTGCAAGCGATCACGTGCGCACGCTCGTCGGGGGAGAAGGAATCCTTCTGGAACGGAACCTGCCCGCCCTTCTCGTCCACTATGGAAACACCCCTGGCATCACCCGGCAGCGTGATGGTGGCGATCCCGTCCCTTTTTGCTCCGATCGCGTTGAAAACGAGAAGAAGGCCGGCACCATCTTGGGATCCAGGGATGTTTATCGAACTTGCAATGGATTTTAATGCGGAATTGCACATCCGGCCGAGTTCCATGGTAGATAACTTCAGCTGCTTCATGACGTGCATGAACGCCGCATCGACGCAGCATCCCGGCAGGGCATCGTGGAAGCAGCAGCGCAGCAGGCGCCAGGTGGCCTTCTTGATTTCTTGCGCCGGGTACGGGAAACCCGATCGTGTTGACGCGACTGTCGACGCGACCTCGGCCAGGAACAAGGCGTTTTCGCAAGTCCGGACGGCTTGCTTCACGCGGACACGCGTGCTGAACGTGCCCGTGAACTTGTCCATGAAGCCAGACATCTCGCACGGGCCGATGCTTGCCAGCTGGCGCCCGCTCTCACGGATCGCCCGGAAGAAGTCCCGGGGAAGTGCGACGTGGGCGCGGAGCTGCTTGTTCCTGTGGTTCAAGTATTCCACCGCGTCGAGCACGTTGGAGCTCGGCGGCAAGTTGTCCGTCCCGCACAAGACGAAGACGTTCGGCGTCGCTGCCTGCGCGGCACGCCGCTTGATCGTGAAAGTGAGACCGCCGATGTCGCTGCCGATCAGCTCGGCCCCGGCGTTGATGCACGCGATGCGCTGGAACAAGTACTTGATTGGCGGAATCACCTTTTTCAGGATCTCGTGCACCTTGAAGGCTTGCGGGATGAGCGCGATGGTGAACGGGATGGGGGCGAATGGAAACACCGGGGCGAGGACGGTGCCCGTGTAAGGAGGGAGCACGAAAGCATAATTGATGCGCATCCAGTGCGTGAGCATGCTCGTGCCGTCCAGGGCCTTCCAGTGGAATTCCTGGGGAATGGTCCTGCGGATTGCCCCCCGAACGAAGATGAATTGCTCCAGGCCAGCCTTCGCGAGAATCTGGGGGAACTGCGCTGTGATGCCGAAGGAGTCTATCAAGAATCCAGTCTTCGGCTCGACGCCGAATTGCTCCTTGAAGTAGCGCATGCCGAGCAAGAACTGGCGGGCAAGCGTTTCCCCCCTCGCTAGCAGCGTGTCCGGGGCGACGACCATGCCTCCCATGAGCTCGATCCTGTTCTCGGCCACCCGCTGCACGAGTTCCGCCATCATGCCCGGGTGGTGGAGCTTGAAGTACTCGACCGCCATGGCCGAGTCGATGATGTACTTGTAGTCGGGATAGGTGCGCATGAGGAGCAAGGCTTCCTTGATGAGCTTGGCGTTCTTTGCACCCATGGCATCGGGCGGATCGCACCAGAGATAGTCAAAGTGCGAATGAGGCGTTATCCAACAAAAAAGTCTAGTATCCTTCGCTTTAATGCATCTCAACTCTTATTATTCATAGTATAACGAAAACCCAAACAATACAAGAACTACCAGAAGAACATCTAAAACCCAGAGCATTCAAAATCATAATCCTCCTCGCAAGTGTTATCAGAAGCTAGTAACAACTTAGTATGAACTAAGTCCTTCGATCCAATAAATTTACTAGGTTCGGTCATGAAGTTTATATCCGTCCCGCCGTGAAAGGATCACGTGCATCCCGTGGTCTTATTTCCTGTCGCGATGATATTCGCTCTTGTTTTCATCCTTATCGTGAGGAAGGGAAAGAGAAAGTCTCGACAAAAGGCATCAAGTGAGGATAGTACCACGTCCTCTCCTATAAATGCTCAATTGCCTGGATGTGCCCCTGTCATGCCGCGTTGTCTC
>JAUQYZ010000063.1 GCA_030587475.1 Candidatus Sigynarchaeum calidifontis | reverse complement strand
ACCTTATCCGCCACGAGCTGGAGCCCTTGCTTCTCGAAATAATTGTTCTCTGTCATGATAGCCATGATTCGTCCACCTTTACATCACGGGCTTTAGACAAATATGGGTATCACACGGATATAAACTTCACCCAAAGCCGAGACGTTTACGTTAAAACGGGTAGAAACGGCATTGCACGGGCATGTATCATTTCAGTCGTGACATCAAACGTTGAATAGACTGAAACAGAAAGGCTTTAGAAGGTAAAAAGGATCAGTTAAACGGTCTCTTAATATCGGTAGATTTGCTTGCACGATAGATAATTGTTTTATATTCCCCGGTAGAGGGTATACTGTCC
Source organism: Candidatus Sigynarchaeum calidifontis (assembly GCA_030587475.1). Taxonomy (GTDB): domain Archaea; phylum Asgardarchaeota; class Lokiarchaeia; order Sigyniarchaeales; family Sigyniarchaeaceae; genus Sigyniarchaeum; species Sigyniarchaeum tengchongense. The sequence continues at coordinate 11,791 of JAUQYZ010000063.1, read as the reverse complement.
GAGAGTCACCGGATAGTAAATTACGAGCTATTCGAGGGAAGAAAAGATAATAAGCTACATCGTAGTCGAGGCATCTGCACCCCCTACCGAGTTCGATGCTGTGGCAAAGGCATCCATCGAGACGAAGACGGAATATCCAGCATACATCAAGAAGGTTCTGGACATTGGCGCAAATTACGTGAATTTAGCCATATACAAAGTCGATGACGGGAAGCTCGCGGATGCATTGAAGGCCGTCGGGGTCAGGTATCACAAGATCGCGGCGCGGGTTTCCGGCTATTCTTTTGACGTCACGAAAATGTTGGACATCGCGGAATGGGCCGTTCTCAAGAAGTGATAACGATCTCTCCTTTCTTTCTTTTTGTTTTTCTATCTTTCAGCTACTTTTTTTTCCCGTCCCTCATTCATTGACCGGAGCTATGTCCTACTTGAAGAAGAGCCGAACGGACAAGATCCCCGCGCAAGAGAAGAAGGAATACCAGGTCACGCTTGCACTAGAGCATAATGCGCAAGTCGGCAAGGAATTCGTCCACGACGAAACGCCTTCCGCATGCAAAGAATGCCAACTCTACCAGATCTGCATGAAAAACCTGGAGAAGGGCCGTGTCTACGTCATCAAGGAGGTAAACGATAACACCCGGCATGAATGCCCCAAGAAGCTGTTCCCCGGCGAGATGGTCGTCATCAAGGTGAAGGAAAAACCGCTGGTCGTCTGTCTCCCGTCGAGCAAGACCTTCGAGGGCATGCGCCTCACGTACGTGGGTCAAAAATGTCCCGAGAAGCTGTGCAGGTACCACCAGAACTGCGACCTCCCCGAGAACGTCCTCGCCAAGGGCGCGCCCGTCAAGTGCGTGAAGATATTGAAGAAGGTACGTCCCGAGTGCAAATTAAACCGCGACTTGAGTTTAATGGAAGTCTCGCGGGAGAACCCGTGAACAAGAAGGAGAAGGGAAAGGAGGAAACAGAAACCAGTTGACGCTCCATGATCCAGGATTTACTTTATGCCTTTCTTCAAGTTCTCGATGGCCTTCGTGATGTTCTTCAGCTCCTTGGCGTCGAGCGCCGCCCTCTGCTGCTCTAGCTGGCCACTATATTGCCCCATCAAGTTCTCCATGACTTGTTGCACGTAGGTGATGATGCTGTTGAAGCTGGCTATGGCGGTTGTTTCGACGGATGCTAGGATCCTGCTCGCCTCGCGGGTGATCTTCGCCGACGGGTCGGTCGACGTCACGAGGAACTCGACATAGTCGCTGAAGATGTTTTTCATCGTGCGCTGCATCTCGTTCGCCGTGGAGACGAGCAAGTTGATTCGCCGGTCGATGTCGTCGCGCAAGCTCACCGTCCACTGGTTGATGCCCTTCACGAGATTGGTGATAACCTTGTCCGATAGCGGCTGGATGCCCTTCTCGTTGATGAGCTGGAAGTCGCCCCGCTGGTCGGGAGAAAGCCCATCATAAAACCGGGTGAACTCCGCAAGCCCTTGTTTGAAGTTCAGCGCGATGTCCTTCATGGCCAGCAAATCCGCGGTCACATCGCCGCCGTGATCGACGAACGGGGTGAGGTCCTTAATCTCCGCCGTGGTCGGGATCCTGAAATCGCCGAGCAGTGGCGGGGCGGGCTTCGCGGCGCGAACATCATTGGCCTCCTGGATCGCCACGTTCACCGCTTGCACGTGCCGTGCGAGGATGTCATTGATGCTTTCGATGCTGGGCTTGTCTACCGCTGCGTCAGGATTCGCCTTTGCACCACCACCCACGCCGCTCCCTATCCGTTCGAGCTCGGCCTTGATCCCGGCGAGCTCGGTTTGGCCGAGCTTCTTACTTGCGCTGTCTATGAGCTCGTGCCACGCCAACGTCGTTTCCTTGAACAGGGCTTGCAAGTCGTTTTTATTATCCGTGAATGCCTTCTTTACGAGCAATTCGACCTTGTCGGCGGATTTCGCGAGTTCGTGGCTTCTCTCCCGGCCTACATCGGCGTTCTGCTTCAAGTAGGCTAGGAAATTGTCCTGGATGCCCTTCACCGCTGCCTTTATCGTGTCCAGCGCGGCGATGCCATAATTCACGCGCTTGTCGACGTCCTCACGTAGTTTCCTCGTCCAATCGTTGAGCCCCGTGACGAGCGTCGCGACCGTCTTATCGATGAACGGCGTCATGCCTTGCTCGATGAAGCCCTCGAACGACCTTTTCTGGTCTGCTGGCAGTACCTGATATTTCTGGATGAAAAGCTGCATGCCACGCGTGAAGACTTGATCAAGATCGGCGAGGGGGAGGATCGTGATCTCCTGGCGCTCTGCGCTCGTGATGCCCGTGCCTGCCTCCTTCAAGTCGGCGGTCGTGGGCAGCTTGAAATCACCAAAAACGGACGGCGTTTCCTGGTATTCTTTAATGATGGGCGCGCGCTTTTGTACGTTCTCGATCATAGCCATCTCGTTACGCCAAAGTTCGACGAGATCTGACTTGTCCAGGAGCGTCCGGTCGAACGGCACGTCCGAGAACGGGATGTTGACCTCGGTCGAGGTCGGATCATCGAGTCGAAATATCTTGAAACCGAGATCGAGCTGGCCGGACACGAGCTCCTTCTGGAATATGCATGTGTTATCGAATACGATGGCGATGCCGAATGGGAACGCTGCAGTCTGATAGGCGATCTGGTTGCGAACGTCCACGGAACTTAAGAATCGCTCCATCCCGGGATGTGAATGATACCAACCCACGATAAAGACCTGGTCGGCAGGATTGAGAATCTCCGCATTGAGCTTGTCAAGTTGGTCCTGGAACTCGGCCATGAGCACGTAATTCTTCTCCATAAACTCGACGCCGATATCTGATCCGTGGGTTGATGGGAGGGCATCGGTTACTGTAATGCCAGTATCCTTGGAAAAATTCCCGATGACCATACCGTAGCATTCCCGCCATTGATCCTTGGGAATCCCTGGAGAACCGAATCGTAGCACGTGCATGAGCATCTTCTGGTACGCACCAGGCAAGATGCGCACGGGTTTCTTGTTGATCTGCTTGATCTCTTCTGGCGTGTAAGACATTTCCATCAACACGTCGTTTCGTTGAAATTGAATCCTGGTTCACCACGAGGGCTTTTATACTATTTGCCCGAAGTGATCCTCTTACTCCTTTGACGAATTAGAAAGGGAACTACTTGATTTCCCCGAGCTTGGCTTGCCGCTTGGTCAAGACGAACGAGCTGATGATGATCAACGCTATTCCGGCAATCAAGAAGGGCGTTGAATAAACCATTGGTGGAGCGAGCAAGAAGATACCGAAATACACGAAGACTGGGGCGATGTTGATGGGCACCTGCTGGAGGGGGACGATGTTGGTCGCCTGGGCGCAAGTGAATGCCTTCTGGAGCACCGAGATCGCGAGGACGTTCGTGATCGCCAGCAGAATTCCCCCCACGAGCCCTAGGATGAACTCGGCGGGCCACACGAGCGTTCCCCCGAACAGGTGCCCAAGGTTGATGCTGAAGGGGCTCACCCAGAAGTTCGCCAGGGCCAGGTATGTCCCGGACTGGAGGGCCAGTAACATGCCACGGAAGTGTTCGATCTTCCGCTGGAAGAGCTCGCACGCGGCGATCACCGCGAAAAGGACGACGGTGAAAATGGAAACGCGCACGAGGAACCCGGGATCGAGGAGGTCCTGGCTCTCGACGTCCACGGAGAGCCCGGTCAGCGCCAGGAAGACGATCGCGATGATCATGAGGGCGATCCCGATGTATTCCACCCGTTTCAGCGTCTCTTTCAGGATCTTGGCAGCACCGATGGCCATAGCGATCAGACCCGATGCCATGAGCCCGGGCAGCAAGGCTGGCCCGATGAAGAACTGGGCGATCATGACCAACACGGCGCTCCCGAGTATCTGGACCACCAGCCCGACAAGCCAGATGGGGTTGCGGATGAGCGTCCCTAGCAGTTTCCTGGATCTTGCCTCGGGGGAGATATCGTTAACCGCTTTCTTCTGGAGAATGAACCCGATGTTGAGACAAACCCCCGCCGTGATGCCCAGCAATATGCCAATTGGATAGTTTTCCATATTCCGAGTTCACCCAAGAACTTTAAAAATGTACCATCAACATCTCGTGCCTTGAGAGGACTGGCCCTATCGTTGAGAAGTCTTTCGAATGTATACCGTATTATCGAAAGCCTTTTCTATATCCATACGAATGTTTTTTCCCACTTCGTGAGGTAAGCAAAAATGGCAAAATCGGACACGCTTGTGTCCATGATAGCCGACCGGCTATCATGTCGGTCGTTGCGATAATCCTTGGCCTCATAGCGATGAAGGGGAGGTCGACGGGAAGGATACTTGGCATCGTCGGCTTCGTCCTGGGAATTATCGCCGCCATTATATGGACACTACAATTTTTCGGCTGGATAGGACATCTATTTTGATAACAAGGAATGTCTAACCTTTCATCCTTTCTTTTTTTGAAATCGAAATCTCCTTCACGTGGACTTCACGCGTGGGTCACCGCAATCCCAACACTTCTGGCGTGGGAAGGTAATACTCGGGCGGGAATCCCTTGTTGCCCCGGTAGAAGAAGCATCGCCATACCCTCTGGTATAACCCGGTAACCTCGTTTTCCCCCTTGGCAAACCTCGCGCGCCGGAATCCCTCCGCGATTTCCACGCCGGTCTTTCGCCTGCGCAAGAGATAGAGAAACACGTGCGCCTTTCCTACGAGCTTGCTGGCGAGCGGCGTAATCTGAGACCGGTGCTTCGACCACGCGGCCGTCTTGATGGCAAGGTCGTGGACGGGGATGTAAAAGTCGTTCGCGGTGGAATGGTAGAGGAGCAGCAAGGGGCGCTCCGCGGGCGGCATTGTTTTGACCGCGATGTAGGCCAGCCAGCCGGTCCGCATGTGGTCGGGGTGGTAATCCATCGTGAAAAAGCTATCCGGGGCGATAACGACGCGCGGCTGCAAGTCACGGATGAATTGCTTTAACTTTTCCAATACTTCGTTGTTGAACCGCAGGTGCCCGTCGATCTCCCCGAACCAGTGCAGCTGGATCTTCGGACGCCCGTTCAGGTTCGTGCCATATTCCTTCGCAGCCACGATCATCTCGTGAACACGGATCTGCTTGATACGCTTTCCCTTGAACTCGTTCCTCGGCGTCCCGTACTCGTCGCTCGTCATGAGGAGCTCGTGCACGTCCCAGCCGAGGTCAACGGCTCGTTTACATGTCCCGGCGCACGTGAACTCGATATCGTCCGGGTGTGGCCCTATAAAGAGTAGTTTCATCATATTCTAGTTTCGTGATACAAGCATTTATTCCCACCATTCTTGTAAACAAATAATTTTTCCCGTCGGGATGCGAAATGCAAGTCGCCTTTGGAAGGATATCAGTTACACCCACAGACTTGTCAGGCCTCTCGCTTGCCGGATACTACCGTAAGAAGCGTGCACAAGGCGTTATGGACGTGCTCTACGCCCGGGGCATCCTGATCGAGGACATTATCCTTGACAACATCACTAAACGTGTGCTTCTCATCTCGATCGACACGATGAAGGTACCACTCAAGTTTACAGATTATATCAAGGAAAAATTGTTTGATGCTTATAAGATCGCGCCAGGCGCTGTGCTGATCCATGCTATCCATACGCATGCAGGGCTGGATCTCACGGGCGAGTATCACTGGCCCGGCAACCTCGGCAACACCGTGCGCAGCATCATTTTCGGCATGGGGCGCAACGACAAACTGCTCGTGTGGATGGCACGACAGATCGTGAAGATGGTCGGCGAGATGCTCCGGCACGTGGATCCGTGCAAGATCGCGTGGGCCAGGACGGTGATCAAAAAAAACGTGATTCACAACCGCCGTCACTACACGAAGCATTATCTACCAGACCTGGGCGTGATATGCTTCAAGAACGCGAGCACGGGCGCCCTGATCGGCGTGGCGGTGAACTTCGGCGCGCACCCGACCATCATATCGAACAGGAATTACTTGCTCTCGGCCGAATGGCCGGGCCGGCTCGTCGCGCGGATCGAGTCGCGTGCGGGATGCAAGGCAATCTTCTTCAACGATGCCGCGGGGGACGTGAGCCCATCGTTCTTGGGCTATCACGCGTACATCAAAAAAATCCGGAAGGCCAGAGCCGCGGGCAAGCGCGTGCGTTTTCGCATCTCGCAAACAGCACGTGAGAAAGCCATAGAGGAATATGGGGGAATGATCGGCGATGCCGCGCTGGAATTCGCGAAGTCCATCCCGGACAGCGACTATTTTGATCGCATAGAAACAAAATGTTACACGCGGCTCACGTGGCTACCCATCGAGGATTTCAAGGGCAAATACAATCCGCTCGTGAGAATTCAGAACCGGTTCTGGCACTTGAGCAAGAAATTCTTCTTGCTACCCATCGTGTTCGCCATAACGCACGACAAGGAGCCGAACTTTCCGGGCCTTGCCCTCAAGCACCGGGGTCTGATGGATGTCCAATGTTACACGAAGATTCAGTACTTCCGCTTCATGGCAGCTGATTCCGCGACGGGGAAGACAGGTTCGTTCAATATCATCGGCATGCCTGGCGAGCCTTTGCGCCACTTTGGCCGGTACATCCAGCGACGTACGAAGGAGGGCTTCGAGAACTCGTTCATTTTCCAGATGTCGACGGACTGGATGGCTTACTTGTTCGATTATAGCGAATACACGTATGGTGGCGGCGAGCCGATGGAAAGCTTGACGCCAGTTGCGGGCAAGTACTTGAAAAAGCAATTCCTCCAGCTGTTTGATGATATCGATGATGGCTTGACTGCGGGTCATTTTTGAAAGGGTGTATGATATGAAGGTCGCGTTCGGGAAGATCGACATCACGCCGCCAGAGTTGCAAGCCGGGAAGGGCGAGGCCGCGAAGATCGCGATGGCGGGGTATTCCAGGGATCACTATGCAAGAGGAATACTCGACCCGCTCATGGTCCATGCCGTGCTGGTTGAGGACACGACCTTGGGCAACATCGAGAGACGGTTCCTTTTCATCTCCATCGACACGCTCAAGATCCCGATGAAGCTTGCTGACTACATAAAGGAGAAAATACAAAAGCGCTTTTGGATCAACCCGAACCAGGTCATCGTCCATGCAACCCATACCCATCAAGCGCCAGATCTCACGGGCGAGTTTCATTGGCCAGGGAACGTCCCGGCAGTAATGCGGGGCATCATGTTCGGCCTCAACCGGAACGACAAGTACATGGTGTACATCACCTATCGGATATTGAAGATGGTCGGGGCAATGGTGAAGGATCTCGTCACGTGCAAGGTCGCGTACACCAAGACCACGGTTACGGAGGACGTTATCATCAACCGCCGCCATCCCACTCGCCGGTCCAAGTCGCCGCTCGGCATCATCGCATTCAAGCATGCAAAAACGAATGAATTACTCGGGTTTATAGTGAATTTCACTTGCCATTCCACGACATTAGGAAGAAAGAACGACAAGGTGTCGGGCGACTACCCGGGCCGCATAATGGATCGAATCGAGAAACTCACGAGAGGAGCTGTTAAGGCCGTGTTTTTCGGCGGCGCGGGTGGAGACATCAACCCCATCGCCACGTGCGGCACGGATTTCGAGCACCTCACCACGAACCAGATCCTTGGCCAGGAGGGCACGGCAAAGGACATGCACCGCATCGGTGACTTCCTCGGCGACCGGGCATTGCAAGTAGCGAGAGAAATCCCCGACGACGCGTACTACGACAAGTTCGAATGCGAGAATTACATCCGGATCATCTGGGTTCCCTTGAGGGATTTCACGCACTACCACTCCGCGAGGCCCGGCCATTCTGCGCTCGTCAAGCTCCAGAACCGGGTCGTCTATGCGGTGAAAAAGTATTTCCTCTTGCCGGTCGTGCTGCTTATCGCCGGAAACGAGGAAAAGGAGCCGACCTTTCCCGGCCTGGCGATCAAGCACCGCGGGCTGTCGATGCACTGCTACAGCAAGATCGCTTACTTGAAATTACACTTCACCTCCAGCACGAGCGGGAAGCGGCTCGATCTCAGCATCTTTGCCGCGCCCGGCGAGCCGTTCGAGGACATCGGCAACTTCCTCATCACCCGGTCGCACACAAAACCAGAAAACACGCTCATATTCCAGCATGCCAACGACTGGTTCGCCTACTTCTTCGATTTGAACGAGTACATCGACGAGGGAGGCATGGAGCCGCTGGAAGGGACGACGCCCGTCGCGGGCTACCATATCAAGAAAGAATACGTGCAACTGCTCGACGACATCAAGAACGGGCTCACCGCCGGATATTATTAGAAACGAGGCCAAATGCTCATGTCCATTGAAGAATTCAATGCCATCCCCCACTTCCTCAACGATTACGTCTCCAAGCACGCAAAGGAACGCCCGAACGATTACGCGATCATCGACGCTGATGACGGTCGATTCATCACGTGGAAGGACTTCGAGACAGCGATCAACATGATCGCCCTCCAACTTCTCGATTACGGCTTTGAAAAGGGCGATATCGTCGCGTCGATGCTGCCGTTGCTTCCCGAGCATATTTTCCTCGAGTACGCGTGCTTTAAAATCGGCGTCATGTTTGCTCCTCTTGATTCTCGCCTCAAGGAAGAGGAACTGCTGAAGTCCGCGGATCTCCTGAAGTCCAAGCTCAAGATGTTCGTGCACCTTGACAACACGGAAACGGAAGACCGGTACGGGAAGGACGTCTACTACCCCTTCAAGGACTATGCCGTGAGCCTCCGCAAGGCCATCCCGTCCATTAAGTACTTCATGATCTTCGCGCCCATCGAGGACGCTCCCAAGGACAAGGCCTGGTTGAGCTGGCTCAAGTTCATGAAGGAGGCGCGGGAGAAATACGCGGGCTACTTGAAGTCTGGTGAGTTGGCGAGCAAGTTGCACCGCCTGGAGGAGGTTGCGTCGAAGGTAAAGGAAGATGACCCCGTTTTCATCATCTATACAACCGGCTCAACCGGCTTCCCGAAACCAGCGATGCTCACGAACGTTGGTATCGTAGCGCAAAACTTCTGCATGACCAAGGCATGCGAGATCACCATTAAGGATCGCATGCTCGTGAACTTGCCCCCCTCACACGTCGGGTGCCAGACAGAGCAGCTGATGACCACCATCTTCGCAGGAGGGATCGCCGTGATCCTCCATGCATTTTTCGCGGACAAGACCATGAAAGCGATCGAAGATTACAAGATCACGATATTCGGCCAGATCCCGTCTCTCTTCGTCATGGAATGGCGGCTACCCGACTACGCGAAATACAACATCAGCTCGCTCCGGTACGCCGTGTATGGCGGGCAGAGCGTCTCGCGCAAGTTCCTTGAACGGCTCGCAACCATGGCCCCGAAGTATGGTACCGGTCTTGGCTTGACTGAAATATCGGGCCTGTGCTCTTACACGCGCATCGACTGGAAGATCGAGCAAATCGTGCAATCCGTTGGTTTTGATTATCCCATCACCCCGCTCTCGATCAGGAAACCGATGAACGCCGATGGTACCGCGGGCGATGCCTTGCCGGACGGCGAGATAGGCGAAATATGCTACACCGGGCCTCAAGTCTTCAAGGGATACTTCGGGAACGAGGAGGCCACGCGCAAGGCCATCTCCAAGGAGGGCGTCCTCTACACGGGCGACCTCGGGTTCAAGGACGACATGGGGTTGCATCTCACAGGCCGCGCCAAGTTCGTGATAAAACCCAAAGGATATCAAGTATATCCTCCAGAGATCGAGGCACACATCGAGAAGGTGCCCGAGGTCGCGGCGTGCGCGATCGTCGGGGCCAAGCACGAGGTGTTCTCGGAAGGCGTGGTTGCCTTCATCCAGTTGCGCAAGAGCAAGGACGGGAAACCCGTGGACCAAGACGCCATCCGCAAGAAAATCAACGAGCACTGCAAGAGCCTCACGTCCTACAAACGCCCGAACCTCATCGTGTTCCTCGACGAGATCCCGCTCAACCGCGTCGACAAGACCGATTACAAGGAGCTGTACGGCGTGGTGGAGAAGTACGTGGAGGAGGAGCGGAAAAAAGGAGGCTGGGATTTGAAGAAATCTTCCGAATGACACGTTCAACAATTACATCTTTCTTTAATATCGTTATCGCCATTCATGACAAGATCCGGCTGATGATCGTCGTGGCAGGAGCGAACTCGGCGCTGTCGCGGTTCCACGTTGGAAGTATGTTCGCGAACTCTTTCTCAATTTCCTTGCGAATCTTTTCGATGATGAAATCGAGGGAGTCCAGCTGCTGGTTCGCGACGATGACAACCGTGATATAATCCCCGGCCTCGATGTATAGCTTCTTGTCCTTGAAATCGATGATTTTTAACTCACCAGACTTGACCGCTTGGTCGAAAAGCAAGCGTATTGCCTCTAGAGTGCTCACGGCAGCGGCGGTTCGTGTTTGACTTGTCCCGTGGGATGCCGCGTGGAAATCGTATTCGTAGGCCAGCACGCCTCCTTTATATATGATATATAGGGAATCAAGGGCGATCTCCCATTCGATCTCCTTCCAGGAAGGTAACCTTGACGAGAACCAACCGACTGTAACAACCCCTCCAAGTTGGAAGGTGTCCGCAAGGAGGCGGACCCCTAGACCGAGAGGACGCTGAACTGCATCAGTGGAACCTAATATGCCCAAGATCAGGATCGCGAAGCCGATTGCCACGAGAACCGATAACCGGCGTAGTTTTCCGATCGATAACTTGTTTATCTTGTAGATATAGCCGATGATAAAGCCAAAGTTCGGCACCCAAAAACTAGCTGCGAACCACTGCAAAAATGTGCCAAGATCGACGATGAACCCGATTATAATCATAATGACGAGTGCCACGTACAACACGCCGAACAATGCCGTGAACACGCGCCGCCTCGCGATGTATGGAAGCTGCTCGATGTAATAGATAAAGAAAAATGCACCCGTCGCGGCGCTCAAGTACCCGAGATGCAAGCAGTGATATCGCTGGTACATGGTCGTCGTGTACATCGCGCCGAGAAGATAGAAAAGAATCATCATGGCATATCCAAGGAACAAGGAAGCCCACGCTGCATGCACGCGGGTGCCCTTCACCGAATCGCGCAGCGTCACGTATTTCTTGATGTAGATGAGCGCCACGTTCAAGGCGGCGATGATGATGCCAATGTTCAGGAGCATCAGTGGCAGCCGGAACGGTCCCGTGAGGGGAACTGAATCTGGGTAGACGAGAATCACGCGGCATCCCTCCCCTTGAACACGCGATCCACCGCAATGACGAGATCGTCTTGCCGGAGCTCGATCGCTGCCTTGTCCTTCATCTCGTCAGCGAATTGCGTTATGAAATGGTTCTTGAACTCGGCCAGCTTGGCCTTGATAACGGGCAAGTTGATCCGGGCGATGACGACGAACAGCAGCTGCTTGTACCACGACAGCATGAATTTCAATCCCTCCTTGTCGATGAATTCGAGCCTGCCGCCCGCATCGCTGGTCATCTCGCGGACGAGATCATCGATGCCGCTCAAGCCGCCCATCAACGCCGAATCACGGTCGCTAACGGAGACCGCGGGCGGTTCCATGTCCCTGGCGACCTGGAAGTCCCGCTTGAACAGAATGCGCCCTGCCTTGGTATCGAGCACGTAAAGCCCCACTAATGCCTTTCTCCAGTAGAGGTCCTCGACATACGGCATCACGTAGATGGTACCGAGAAAAATGGCGACCCCGATGATGGAAGATACCATCGACACGAAAGCGGTCACGTCCAGGCTGATGCCGACCGCCGCTAGACCATCCTCTACAGGGACGAGGTGGAATGCGCCCCCGAAGCCGAGCA
>JAUQYZ010000045.1 GCA_030587475.1 Candidatus Sigynarchaeum calidifontis | reverse complement strand
GCGCTTACCACCGGTTTTGATGCGCGCCCCTCATGCATCACCCTCTCTTGTCCTCTCCTTCCCTTGCGCCGAAACAGCGCGCACGCGAATATGACCATCAACACCATGAGAAAGCTCGCGATGATCGGAAAGCCAGTGAGCGAGTTCATTAAATGACTTCCCACGATCACGGCTATAAATGTTCCGGTGCTTGACGAACCGATAAAAGCCGACCGCAGCCCTTTTTAATGATCAAATCACTTAGTCTTTACACCGCTTCAATGCACGGCAGAGCGAGAAATTGAGCCACCTAGCAAGGCTTGCAAGGGATTTATCCTTCAACAAAGGGAACTTCCACGTACCCTCGGGGCACTGGTCGTCCCGGATGTACATAAGCGCCTTGCGGATGCCTGGGTCCCCTCGGGAGACGGGCATCGAGGAGATTGCGGCCAGCACGTAGACCAAATCCGTCCACCAGAACGGGAAGGAATATTTGGTCCAGTAGGCCGAATTTTTACGCGATGAATACGCGTCCGCGTACGCATAAATAGTACGCACGTACATACACGCACGTGCACGTACATGCGTACGCATAAAATAGCGCAAGGCTGGGCTCGTGATGGAAAGGGGCGCTGGCAATGGATCGTATTACAAGAACTCGCGCCAGGGTTCCGCGGTAGATCCCTCCATTTTCTATTAATACTTCGAGTGCGGGAGATCGCTGACATCCGGCACGAAAAACGTCTCCTTCCCGCGCTGTTGTTTTCGGAACGAGCCAGCGAGAACCGCACGCCCGGTTGCCCCGTGCCGCCGGACTGGCTCTTCGCCAATGGCCAGCTGGATCAGCTCGGTGATGTACCAAACGGGCTTTCTCGTCCAATAAAGGTTCTTGACCACGGAGAACATTTCCTGGCAGCCTCCGCAGTATGTGCACACCATATCTGCTCCCGTCGACGTGGCGTTCTTCAAGCACGACGTGCTCCCCTTGATGATGGCCATCTTGGAATAGGACGACGCGCGGCTGAACCCGTATCCGATACCACAGCAGAGGTTCGTGTCGCCCGCGTGCCGGGCCTCGAGGATCTCGAAGCCCAACATCTTCAAGATGGCGCGCGGGTAGTCGTAAAAGCCGGCCTCGTAGATCTTCGCATGGCAAGACTCCTGGATCGTGATCGTCTTGCCGTCGAATCGCTTCACCACCTTCAATGCTCCCGATCGCAACTTGTCGTGGAGATACTTGATGAGCGGCACGACCTCGATCCCCTTCGTGTCAGCGCCGAATTGCGGGAGGATGTTGGCGATCATGTCCCCGCACGCATTGCATATGCACATGACCCGCTTAACCTTGAGGAGGTCGCGCAAGTATCGGGTCATGCGCCGGGCGACTTGCTCGACCGTGTCGAATAGGCCAGCGCGGAAGTAGGTCTCCCCGCAGCAGTTGTCGATCGAGCCCCGCACCACCATGCCGTCGAACAGCCGGGACGGGACCGTCCCGCCGCCTTGCTTGGCGAGCATGAGATACGGCATATTCACGCCGCTGCAACCGGGATAGAGGATCTCGTCGACAGGATCGAGGCTTCTCCATGACTCCACCATTGCTTGCTCCTTTTCTGGCAAGTGGTCGAGGACGTGGGAATGGAAATTTACGGGCTCGTGATGGACGAAATACTTCGCCCGGATGGGAAGTCCTTCCTTTTCATATGCCTCGTGCCAGATCCCTTGTATCAAGTTAGTGGGACGGCAGTCGTTCGGGCACGCGACGTTGCAAGCCATGCATGTCGTGCATGATGCAAGTACCATCCTCGCAGGTCCGGCCAGGTCATTACCATTCCCGTGGTATGTAACTAGCGTCGAGATGGCGACCTTGGCCTCGTCGATGGGCAGGTGCACGACCGGGCACGAGCTGAAGCAAATACCGCACCCCGTGCATTGATCGGCCTTGAACGGGCCTCGCTCGTATCGCCGGAATCCCCATTTGTCCTTTGCCACCCTCCTTCCGCCTCTTGCTAGAAGTTATATCATTCGTGAAGATATATTGGTGTTCCCGTTAGGGCTTTTAATACCTTCCCCACTTGTGGACGGCATCGCGCATGGCAATGGCATTTTTCAAGGGGACTTTCAAGTAATCGTGAGCCGGCCCGCTGATGTACCCGCCTCCTTTCCCCATCGCCTTGATCTGTGCCCGGACGTGTTGTTCGATGGACGCGGGAGTGCCGAACGTCAACTCCCTGCTCGAATCGATGCCCCCGACGAGGACCAGCTTGTCCCCGAACTGCTTCTTGACCGCCGCGTGGTCGATCTCGGCCGGCACTTCCATCGATTGCCAGCCATCCAGGCCCGCGTCGACGAGCAGGGGGAGCAACTCGACGATGTTGCCGCATGAGTGCATTATGACCCTGGCACCGATGTCGTGGATGGCGCCGAAGAGTTCCTTGTAAGGCTCGAAGAAGAACCGCTTGAAGGTGCGGGGCGAGATGAGTGGGCGGCCTTTCTGGCCGAGGTCATCGCTCAAGTAGATGCAAGAGAAGTGCAGCGGCTTGAGGGCCTCGACCGCGTTGATGTCCTGTTGCAAGATCGAGTCAACGATCTTGTCGATGAACGGGGCATCCCTGGCGCAGAGATAGCCGAAGGAATCCATGCCCATCATGAACCATGTCTCCTCGAACAGGCCCGCGCGGTTGATGTGGCCGCACAAGAACATCCGATCCCCGAAATGTGCCTGGAACTCGTGAACCGCCGCCCGGTCGACGGGCGCTATCTTGTGCTCGTGCGGCCAGCCGTGCTCGGAGTACCATACTTCGATTTGTTCCTTCTTCTTGAGGAAGCCATCGATGAACCACGTGTAACGATGCCCCGTGTCGAGCTTTTTCCAACCGTTCCGCCTGCCCTTGTAATTCACGAACTGGCCCTCGTCACGCGCCTTGTATCTCGCGGCCTTGTCCGTATCCGTGATGATGCGACCTTGCTCATCGAGGATCATCTCGAAGTCATGAAATAGCCCCGCAGAATACGTGCAGTCTTCCCCGCCGAAGTAATACCCGAGCGTCTTGTCGCCGAGCGGCGTGAACAAGATGTTGCGGTCATCGGCGAAAAAAGGATCCTCGTCCGCGAGTACGCTCTCTTGCTGGCCGAACTCGATCCTGGTGACGCTGTATTCGGGCACGCCCATCAGATGTATCGGGATCCGGTCGGGCAGCTCGGACCGGTTCAAGATCGCCTCGAAGCGCTCCGTCGCTGTCATGGTATCGGTTGGCAGAATCATGGATACAACTTCGTCTGAGGGCTATATATCGGCGATGCATGGGCCGCCCTCGCCCAGCACGCCGGCGGGTACCGAAAAAACGACCGCTCAGCGCTTGTATGACTTGAGGGAGCCCGGTTCGCCGCTCAAACGTGATGCATCGAGCATGCTGCGGTATTTCTCTTTCGCTTCATCGAGCTTTGCCAGCGCCATCTCGTAGCTCCGCTTCAATGAATCAATATTGAAGGCCTTGGGATTTTTTTCAGCGATCCGCAAGATGTTCTCGATGGACTCGACCACGTGAATGATGTTGGCCACTTCGGATTCCGTCATCGCGATACTCACTTGTCCTCAACGATAGACTAACCAGAACATGCTTCCGTCCACGTTATTCCTTGCATAGGAACTATTTATTTAAGCTCCTTGTCTCTCGTGCAAAGGGGATTCACGCCAATGGCCTGAATTTCAGCTCGATCGGCACCGGCCGGCACTCGACCGCCATGTAATGGCCGCGATCGCTCCCTTTTTTATAAGTCCTGATCTCCTCGGCGAGCGCCCGGCGGGCGGCATTCCTGGCCTTCTCGAGGGCGACGATATCTAACCCCGGGTGCTTTTGAGCGCTGGTCAAGATGGTCTCGACGGACTGGATGAATACCAGCTTGTTTGAAATGCTCATTTCACTTTCGTCAAGCCGCATCATTGCCGCATTGGCCCTCCTTGCAGTCGAACACAAGACTTATACTTGTCCTGGTTGGATGAATATCGGTACAAGTCTTATTTAAACGCTGCGTGGCGGGGGATTTCGTGACGCCGCCACATTATTCCTTCCGACGAAAAAAGCGGATGATTTCAAGAGGTGCATTGACGAGTGGATAAATCGGAGAAGGAGATCGTTTTCGGCCACCAGCTGCCCGCATGGTACCACGACGCCAAGCTTGGAATCTTCATTCACTGGGGCTTGTATTCGATCCCCGCGTTTGCCCCGATGGAAGCGAGTATTGTCGAACTGATGAAGAAAGGCTTAAAATATTTCTACAAGCACACTCCCTACGCCGAGTGGTACCAGAACTCGATGCGCATAGACGGCAGTCCCGTCCAACAGTATCACGCGCGAACCTTCGGGACCCGGCCTTACGAGAGTTTTGCTGACGACTTCAACTCGTTGCTCGCCAAGTGGCGACCAGGGGACTGGGCGGATCTGTTCCAGCAAGCGGGTGCCAGATACGTGGTTCTCGTTACCAAGCACCACGATGGCTTTGTAATGTGGCCGACCGAGCACCCGAATCCGCTCAAGCCAGACTATCACGCGATCCGTGACATCCCTGGCGAGCTTGCTCGCGAGGTTCGCGCCCGCGGCATCCGTTTCTGCACCTACTATAGCGGCACGCTCGACTGGTCGTTCCAGCCCGAGCCCATCGTCGACTTCGCCTCCATGGCCACCAACGGGCCGACGAGCCGGCAGTATGTCGATTATGCAAACGCGCATTGGCGCGAGCTCATCGATAGATATGGCCCATCGATCTTGTGGAACGACATTGGCTACCCGCCAGGCACGGATGTTAACGAGATCTTCTTGTATTACTATCAAAAGCACCCGGATGGTTTGGTCAACGACCGTTGGGTTCAAGTCTCCTTAAGGGCACGAAAAGCATTGAAAACGCGGTTATTCAAGTGGCTTATTAATGGAATAGCCGCCACGGCGATTCGATGTGGAAAAACCGAACCCAATTTCGGCTATCACCACGATTATGTCACTCCGGAATACAAGACCTATCCAGTCATCAAGAAAAAGAAATGGGAATGCACGCGCGGCATCGGGCTCTCTTTCGGCTATAATCAAATAGAAGACGAGCATCAATACCTTTCAGCCGAGGCTTTGGTGCATATGCTCGTTGATATCGTGAGCAAGAACGGTAATTTGCTCCTCAACATCGGCCCAAAGGCTGACGGCACGATCCCAGATATCCAACGGGACCGCGTGTTGGCGATCGGCAAGTGGCTCGCCACGAACGGGGAGGCCATCTACGGCACGAGACCGTGGACGCGCCCTTCTGCCACAACGGCCGATAACATTGGCGTTCGATTCACGAGGAAAGGAGACGATCTCTTCGCGATCATCCTTGGCACGCCACCACGGCTGCGCGTGGAGGTTTTATCGCTCCAGATCCCGGCAGGTAGCAAGCTGCAATTGCTCGGGAGGGAGGGCGAGCTCGAATGGAAGCAAGAGGGCTCGAGCCTCGTCATCTCTGTGCCAGACTTCCCCGCCGGGGTTCCCGCCCACGCGATCAAGATCGGCGGGGCATGCACGGCTCGGTGACGTGGAATGATCTCCCATTCCATCATTACCGCATCGCCTTCATTGCCGGTTTTCCATAACCAGCAGATTCATTTTCGTTGGAATGCGTTCCTCCCCTAGGGATCCACCATGTCTAGCGAGAAAAAACGCCTGCCGCCGGGGCAGCACAAGACGGAAAGATTCCCGGTGCTACAGTATGGCCGGGTCATCCACGTCGACCGAGACACGTACGTGCTGAAAGTGGATGGCCTCGTCGAAAATCCCCTCGCCCTCACGCTGGAACAGCTCGCGAAGCTGCCCCGGCTCGACGAGACCGTCGACATCCACTGCGTGACGACCTGGAGCAAGTTCGACACGAGATGGGCTGGCGTGCCGTTCAAGGATATCATCAAGTTGGCAAGGCCCAAGCCATCCGCGCGGTTCGTGATCATGCATTGCGCGGACGGTGGCTTCACGACGAGCCTTCCCATAGAGGTAATGAGCGATGACGACGTGCTGGTAGCATATGAGTATGATGGCAAACCCATCACTGACGAGCACGGCGGACCAGTTCGAATTGTCGTGCCGAAGAGATACTTTTACAAGTCAGCCAAGTGGCTCGTGCGGCTGGAGTTCGTCGCGGAAGATCAACTTGGCTATTAGGAGCGCGGAGGTTATAGCAACACGGCAGATCCATGGAAGGAGGAACGGTATGCATAGATATTCCGAGGCCATTCCCGTGCATGCAAGTTTCTTTGCTCCTCGGTGGTGGTCAATATTAAGCACGAATCACTGACGTGGACTGCCTCGAGATCCGATGACAAAGATGAATGAAACGACCGGCGAGAGAACGGTGCCTAG
Source organism: Candidatus Sigynarchaeum calidifontis (assembly GCA_030587475.1). Taxonomy (GTDB): domain Archaea; phylum Asgardarchaeota; class Lokiarchaeia; order Sigyniarchaeales; family Sigyniarchaeaceae; genus Sigyniarchaeum; species Sigyniarchaeum tengchongense. The sequence continues at coordinate 23,993 of JAUQYZ010000045.1, read as the reverse complement.
GCGGGTCGCCATCCTTGCCAGCACGTTAAAACTGATACGGAGCGTGCTGCTCGTCAACGCGGCGTGTTTCCTCACCATCGCTATCGAGTACTCGCTGGTGCCATTCTTGGCAGGCCTTGTCGTGCTGCAGCAAGGGTTCTTCACGTTCCTCCTCGTCCTGTTCGGGTTGCTCTCCTTGCTCGGCGCATGTTTTTACGACCGGATCGAAATCACCGGGTGGAACATTGCCCTGCTCTCGTTTACCGGATTGTTGTTTTTCGTCCTTTTCATTATTTTCAACGGGCCATTCAGCATCCTCGCGGGTATTTTTTTTATGCTGATGCTATGCTTGAACTTGGCGGCTATAGGTCTCACGATCGTCGTGCGCATCTTGGAATGGATCCACCGTAACCACGGTGGTAAATCCCGGTTCCTCAGCCATGTCGATTGGCGCAGAAAATACCCGAGGGGTAAACCAGTCGCTTTCATCCTCGTCCTCGTTGCGATGGCATCGATTGGCGTGGGTTCTTACTTCAACTGGGGGATCGTCATCACGGTCAAGGCTCCGGATGGCTTCAAGACTACCAGCAGCTTCTGGGGGCCGCCGGCCTTGAGTCTCGCTGATGCCACGGTTTCCACGGCACCGGTGGACGACAGCACTCTGCTCGTGAGGCCGGGAAACATAAATATAACCTTGCCCAACTTTGTCATCGGGTCACTGGCATACGTCACGAACGTGAGCCAGTCGAGCGCGATCAACTACGGCAATTACTCCGCTGGGGCGCGTTCATATCCCAACGGCACCGTCCACTTATCGCAGCCCTTGCCGGTACTCAGTAACGTGACCGTGAAGTTCAAGTACGTCACGAACAACAAGGTGCTCGAGTACCTGGGCCTCGGCAACAGCACGCTCATCATGAACCACCATTCCTCGTCCCACCCGCTGTATCCGAACGGCTACTGGTACTACAACGACGATTTCTTCGCCTCGATAGAAAGGACGTACTTGTTCCAGCTTCTCGATTACTGGGGGGTGCATTACTACTTGAACGTGCACAACGGGATCGACTTTCCCCATGTGTTCAATTACCTCCAGACGGTACCGCTGTGCTACACGATGATCGACTGGTTCGTCATCCAGCGCGCCCAGGGCTTGTGCACCGGCTGCCTGGGGATTTCCCCGGACTTCGAGGGCGGCGACTACGAGAAGATCTGGTACGACGGTAGCAGCGCCACGCCCTTGCCCCCGGGCAGCCTGTTACCGGACATCATACCCGAAAAAGAATGGTACTGGCTGAACTGCCAGAACCCAGCCTTGTTCCGCGAGGCAGCAGCGGCATGGGAGGGCGTCTACGATCACGCGAGCGAGCACGGGTTCGGGACATACATCGTGTTCCAAGGAGACGCGATGCGCGAGGTCATCGACGGAGACATCGACACGACGCACTTGCCCACATTCCCGGTCACTGACAACCCGACCGTCCGGTTCGGAATTATGTCCTATCAAGACGGGCAGAGCGATGTCCAGGGTGGCCGTTTCACCCAGTTCCGGGATTGTGTCGACCAAATCGCCATCTTCGGCGACCGCGGGCGGTCCATCTTGACGGGGTGGATCGCGGCCAACACGCGCTGGTACACGGACGACGAGCTCGGCCTCGGCAGGTACATCGAGGACATCTTGATCGCCCAAGCAGCAGGCATGACCGAGATCTTCACCGCGCCGATCTACCGCCTGCAAGGCAAGTGGGGCGACGACGCGGTGCTCATCCTCCACCAGGCGCTTAACGAGTGGCCGAAGTACGAACACAAGATCGTCGTCCCCGCGTGGGATTACAGCGCTGATTACATGGACGCGGTCAAAAACTTCAACCACGCGTACCAGTTCTTCCCCATGATCGCGCTGATAGCGTTCACTCTCGTGCTCCCTTTTATACGGCGCAAGCCGGCTGCAAAGTGAGCCATGAGCGTTCATGATCTCAACCCACCAGTGCGTTCCCTTCCCCATTTCTCGAAAAAAACCTAAATCGAACCTTTATTATTTTCAAGGCGAAGATCAATCCACATTTAATGGACAATACGGGATTTAGCTTGGACGCCCCACGATCCTTTATAAATCGTCCAAGTTTCACCCGGCATTGTCATTTAATGGTGAAAACTAATGGTTGAAAGAAAAAAGGAGGACCAAGCTCCGCAAGACTTCCACGGCGGCGATGCTCTGGCACAAGCCCTCCACGCGGAAGGAATCGATTACGTGTTCGGGATCCCGGGCGGCGAGTTCTTGCCTTTCCTCGAGGCGCTCGACCGTTGGGGAACGAAGAATGGCATGCATTACATCAACGTGCGCCACGAGGCAGCCGCATCGCACATGGCAGACGCATTTGCTCGCGTGACCGGCAAACCCGCTGTATGCTGCGGGACGGTCGGCCCCGGCTTCTTGAACATGATCCCCGGCATCGTCGCGGCGGCCTGGGACAACGTGCCCATGATCGTCATACACCCGCAACAAGGCCCCAAGTTCGAGGATCAGCACAGGTTCCAGGGGGGACTCGACCAACTAGGCATGCTGCGGCAGATCGTAAAATACCAGAAACACGAAATGAACCCGAACCGGGTCGTGACGGCCGTGCAGAAGGCGTGCAAGGAGCTCATGGCTGGCAGGCCAGGGCCGGTCCAGCTGGAATTCCGCGAGGACGCGCTGCACGAGCAAGTAGAGGATTACGGCAGGATTATCCTCAAGCCGGAACAGTACCGTTGCACCGCGCCCCCGGCGGGCAACCCAGCTCTCATCGGGAAGGCATGTGATCTCCTCGTCGCTGCCAAGCGCCCGCTCATCGTGTCGGGCGGTGGTGTCACGGCCTCATGCTCGTGGAATCAGCTCCGCAAGCTGTCACTTGACCACGGCATCCCTTGCATCACTACCGAGATGGGCATCGGCACGATGTCTTCGAACCACGCCACGTATATCGGCGCGACCTTGAGCACGGGCGGCGCGCAGCGCGCCGCGAGGGAATGCGACTTCATCTTGCTCCTCGGCACCAAGTTTGCCTTCGGCCTGGGCTACGGGAAAGCACCGCTCTGGAATGCCGGGGCCAAGATCGTGCAAGTCGACATCGACCCGTTCATGATCGGCAAGAATCGCCCGGTCGATCTCGGGATCCTTGGCGATGTAGGAGTCGTGCTCGATCAAATCAATGCCGAACTCGACCGGCGGAATATCAAGGAGATCCCCGCGCCGGATTGGTTGCCGACGCTTAAAAAGGAACGGGAGCTTGCCATCGACTCGGTCAAGCCGAAGCTCACGTCTGACAAGGTGCCCATCGAACCACACAGGCTCATCGCCGATCTCACGTCCTTCATGAACCCGGACGACATCTTGTGCATCGATGGCGGCGACATCGCGGTCATCACGCTCAACGACATCGACTTCGTGAAGCATCGCGAACCCCGCAGCGTCATGCGTTCTGCAGGCCTCGGGCAGCTCGGCACGTGCATTCCCTACGCGATCGGGGCCAAGCTCGCGAAGCCCGAGAAGCGTGTTTTCTCGATCACTGGTGATGGATCCTTCCTCTTCAACGTGCAAGAGCTCGACACGGCCGTGAAGTATTGCACGCCATTCGTTGTCATCATCGCCGACAACTGCAGGTGGGGGATGATCGAGAACGCGGAGAAGGGCAAGTGGCGGAAGCGCGAACCGTTTTGCGTCGAGCTCTGCAGCAATTACGTGAACATCGCCAAGGGATTTGGCTGCCACGCCGAGCGGGTCGAGGATCCGGCGCAAATCAAGCCTGCTTTGCAACGCGCGGTCGAGTCCGAGCTCCCTGCTGTCTTGCAAGTTCCGATCAAGTTCGTGACGCCTCCCGGCACGACGCTGCTGCAGGCTTTCAAGGATCTCAAATTTTAGCTCCCTTTTTTTAACCTGGAAAGTGGAGGAAACTTTTTTTTTCTACCTCTTTGAGATACATACATGATTGAACCGGTAACCAAAACTGCTCGGAAGTCCCCATTGAATATCTTCTTGAGGATCTACGGCATCTGCTTGCTCGTTATCGGAGCTGCATTCATCATCGTTTGTTACATCTTCTTTGCAGCCAGCAACGGCGTGTATTTCGCGGCGGACGTCAACATCACTTTTGAAAACGGGGAATTCGATGCCGAAACGAGCTATCCCTACCCCCAATATGGCCCCACCTTCGTCCAGAAAATCTTCCCGGTGGCGCTGGGCATAACCATATTCGTGGTGCTGCTCTTCGGATACGTTGCGATTTCAAATTTCAAGCGCAAGAAGGCCAACAAGCCCGCCAACATAACAGCATTGGTCTTTGCCATCCTGGCAGTCGGCGCTGGCGGCGTGATGGGCTATTACGCCTTGCCAAACATCCCGTTCTGGTACTACGACGCGGGGCCGTACCTCACGTGGTCGAACGGCCAGGATCCCGCGACCAGCATCACAGTGAGCTGGCACAGCGCTATGTCGACGGCCGCAACCGTCCGGTACGGCACGTCACCCGGCAACCTGAACATGTCCGCATCGAAGTACGAGCTCACCCAGTTCCACCACGTGCCGATCACGGGCTTGCAGCCTAACACGACCTATTATTACCAAGTCGACGCGTCGCCGTTCGGCATAAAACAATTCACCACTGCACCCCGCGGCAACGCGTCCTTCTCGTTCGTGGTCTGGTCGGACCCGCGCGAAAACAATGGCTATGAAACGGCACTCAAACGGCCCAATCTACCCCCGATAATGCGGCAACAATCGATCGCAGCTGGAAAGCCTATCACTTTCTCCATCTGCTGCGGGGACATCACGTCACGCGGCCAAGATTTCAACACGTGGAAGCTCTGGCTCCAGGACATCACGACCGACGATTTTGCTTCGAACGCATCGCAATTACTAGCGACGGGAAACCACGAGAAACATGACGACATCGGCCAAGTGAACTTGCATAAATTCTACCCGTACACGAACACGACCTTTTCATTTGATTACGGCCAGCTGCACGTCGTGATCCTCGATATATTCACGCAAGCTTCGAACGCGGATCGATGGTGGACGAGGGTGCCCCCACACTTGCTCTCTTGGATGTACGAGGACTTCCAAGCATCCACAGCCACGTTCAAGATACTCGCGCTCCACCCGACGCCGATCAACTCGGACGGTTCCCCCGCTAACGACACGCACAACGGCGACATCGGCGCGGACCTTTTCCAGCTCGCGAGCGATTGCGGGCTCGACGCCATTTTCTCGGGTCACTCGCACCGATACACGCACGCACTGAACGGCGTCACGCACATGTTCACTCTCGGAATGGGAGGAAACGATAACAACAACTTTGGTAGCTATGGGCTTCGTGCCGGCTATTGTCGCGTCGAGATCACGAGCACGACCATGGCCATACGAGTCGTGAACGCCACGAGCGGTTCCTTGGTCGGTAACTTCACGATCACGAAATAAGGTCCTACCAAGTGAATTTTTTTTCTTCTATTTCCCTTTGTACGCCATCCTCGTGCGATCACTTGATGCACTTGAGCCATGTTTGCATAGGCCCTTTTTCCCGGTTTCCCCAAGCGAAGTACGGGATCGCCGTGACCACTTGCATTACCTTGGAAGGCGGGGTGCGCGCCATGCATTCCATAACGCCAATCCCTCCGAGCACGCTCGGATCCATCCTCCAGCGGGGCGGGCACGTGATGTCGACCTCGAGCCGGTCGAATACGAAAGAGGCATTGCCGGCACGCTCGATGCAATAGATGATGGGCCCGTTCCGCAAGGCGACGCGCCCGTGGTTGGCCTTGACTCTCGGGTCGGGGAAGATGAAGGATGGCGATGCCTTGAACTCGACGTGCACCGCATCGCTTGCTTTCCAGGCCCTTTCGACTTGGTGGATGCAACCCCAATCGTCGATCGCACACGGCGGTTCATTGTTGATAGCTACGCTCGCCCCGGATGCCCAGGATGGCACCCGCAATCGCAGCGCTATCGGGCGGGCAGGAGCATCCTTGATCTTGATCGTCGATCGCGTGTCCCACGGAAAGCCGCTTGCCATCTCGAACGAGAGACGTGACCCGTCCGCGAGCGGCACGTCGACCTGGCTGCCGATATATTGGCCGATAGTGATCGTTGCCGCGCCGTCCGTCGTCGCGATGTATTCCCCGAGCGAGCACACGATGCGACCGATGTTGGGCGGGCAACACGCGCAGTCGAACCATTCCTTGTGGGGGAAGCCATTGCGTGATGCGAGTGGGTTCGTGTATCGGTATCGCAAGCCGTCGATCGACCAGCCGGGCAGGATCGCGTTGTATAGCACCAGTTCCATCAAGTCCGCGTATTCCGCGGCCCCTGTCGCTTGCAGCATGCGCCAGTTCCACAAGAAGTTGCCGATGGCGGCGCACGTCTCGCAGTACGCGTGTTCGTTGTCAAGCTCGTGATCCCTGCCGAAACCTTCGACCAGGGGCAAGGCACCGACGCCTCCGTTTACGAACATGCGCGACCGGGTCATGCGCAGCCAGATATCTTTCAACGCTGCAGACAAGCTCGCATCGCCACGCTCGGCGAGCATGTCAGCCATCGCCGCGTACATGTACGTCGCCCGGACGGCGTGGCCGACGGGTTCGTGTTGATCCCTGATAGGCAAGTGCTGCTGCAGGTATTTCCCGTTCAAGTAATTGGCGGCGAAACGCAGCCGGTGCAGGAACGTGGCAGGTGCCGTGTCAAGAATCAATTTCGTCGCCGGGCGGCGGATCTCGCCGTGCTGGCGCTCCCATTCTTTCAAGGCGCTCGATTGCCATTTCAAGAGCGCCGCGATCGCCTTTGCATTTGCCATCGCCGTGCGCGAGCGCCTTGGATCGTGGCCACGCGCATCGAGGAACCGTCCCGCGAGGTCAAGGTACTTCTGCTCCCCCGTGCAGCGATAGAGCCGCACGAACGCTAGCTCGATCTCCTGGTGGCCAGGCATGAATTGCTTGTTGGTTCCCGAGGGATCGAAGTTGAGCAGATAATTCACGAACTTGATCGCACAATCGAGCAAGTCTCGCTTGTCGAAGAGCTCGTACCTTGCCACTGCAGCCTCTATCATGTGTCCACCGCAGTATAGCTCGTGCATGACGTAGAAATAGCGCATTCGCTGTTCTGGAAACAATGTCGTGAAGAACGTATTGATGTAACCATCCGGTTGCTGCGACTTCACGACGAGCGAAACGATCTCTTCCACCCGTGCCTCGAGAGCCTCGTTCTTGAACCGATATAACGCGTAGGTCGCCGCCTCGATCCACTTGTACAAGTCGCTATCGTAATAGAACATGCCGACGAAGGCCGATCGTATCTCGCCGGCGGCTATGCGGAAGTTGTCGACGTGGTGGTACTCCTCCAGCTTCGCGTGCTGCTGTAACAAGCTAGTCGTGGCCATCGTTCGCTGCCGAGGCGACCAGAACGCGTCGTTTATCGACACGCGATCCATAGGGATCGCCCGGGCCTCGGCATGTGGCGCTTTTTCTAGCTTGGATACCATATCAAGCCTTCCCTTTCTTGTATTTCTTCACGTGCGCTGCAACGTCGATGCCGTGCACTTCGATGCGGGCCATGTGCGATTCACCGAAGCCTCGCGCCGTCCCGATTGCTAGATACTTGCAAGAGGCCAAGTCTTGCCCCATCAAGTACGAGCCTACCGTGTCCAAGGCCACGAAATCCGTGCTCGCGAGGAGCACGCCGTGGTTCATGGGATTCGGGGAGCACTCGTAGCCCTCGTTACCGATGAAGCCGTCCACGACGGCGAACGGGGCTTTTGGACGGAAGTAAGAGTACAAGTCGTTGATCTTATCATGCAATCTCGAATGCATTATCGACTTGTTGGACATGGTGCCCATGAAATTCTTCATCGAGAGCGTGGTGACGGCCAGCGAGTGCGTCTTGAGCGCGGGCAAGGATATGATGCAATCGCACTCCACCGCCACCCGCGACAGGTAGATCGTGCCCTTCAAGGCCTTGGCCCCCGGGATTTCGACCGGCACGCGCTCGTCGGCGTTGAAATCGACCACGTCGATGCCAAGGGGTTTGCAAGCTTGCGAGATGCCGTTCCGCTCGAACGCTTCCGTCGTTTGGGTCGTGAAACCACCTTCGCCGATCGTGATCCGCGCATCCGGGTTAATGGAACGAACATACGCAGCGGCGGCCATAATGATCGGGGTGGAAGTAACCGTGCCATTGTGCCAGTCCTCGGCCACGACGTAATTCGGCTTCAACACGACGTGACGGGCAAGTCTCACGGTCTCGTCAATGCCTAATGGTTTCACGATGGAAAAAAAAGCATCTTGAATAGCGGCATCACTTGAAACACTCGTCGCGTGCACGCTGGCGTGGGTTTTACTTTTCTGTCCCATTTGGGCTTCACGGCCGCTTCCCGACAAGATTAAATCTCCTCGTTATCTAGGTCGAAGAAGGCATCGGTTTCATCGAGAAGTTCAATCGCGCGCTTGATATAATCCTTGATCATCCGGATCCGGCTCGATTCGACCCCTTCGATACCTGAATACTTGCTCAAGGCATCCTTGGCCTGGTAGACCAGGGCTTTCAATTCATCCAGGACATAGATCTCGTCGTGCGTTTCTTCTGGTTTTGCTTGAGGAGTCTCCTTGGTAACTTTCAAGGAGCTCAAAGAGTCAAGGATCAACCTGCCGATGTTGGTGAATCTCTCGCTACTTGCTCCACTTTCCCGTGGAGGCTTCATGTTTACCAGGGTACCGTCTTTCTTGATGTTCTTGAGCCATTCCTTGATCGTCTTGGACAGCGCCGGGAGTGGATTGTCGTAAATATTCAAATGCTTGAGCCAAACGAGCCGGATCATGGATTCCGGCAGTGCAAGCAATTGATTTTTTTCTACATTGAGTATTTCCAGCGTTCTCAAGGATCCTATGGAGTCTGGTAGTGACCGCAACTGGTTGTTCTGAACGTCCAGGCGCTTCATCTTGGATAGTTCGCCGATCGAATCCGGGAGCAGATTTATCATGTTGTTGTCTAGTATAAGGCTCTCTAGATTGGCGAGATTGTTTATTTCCTCGGGAACAGCGATGATTCGGTTCTTGCCAAGATCCAATATGACGAGGGAGGTTACATGGACGAGTCCATCGGGGAAGAAATTGAGCTCGTTCTGGCGCAGATACAGCTGTTTCAAGTTCGTGAGATTATGAAAATCGACATGTATCTCGGCTAATTGATTGCTCATCAAGCTGAGCTCTTCCAGGTTATTCAATGCAGCTATCGTGTCTGGAATTTCGGAGATTTCATTGTCATCCAGGATAATGATTTTTAATTTCTTGTTCTTTCCGATGGTGCGAGGCAAGGATTTTAGATCGTTGTTGCTCGCGTTGATCTTTACAAGGTTTTCGAGCGCGCCTATCGTGTCAGGCAGTTTTTGGAGCTTGTTGTTCTGGAGGTGCAAAGTCGTTACATTGGTGAGGTTGCCAAGCGTTTCGGGGATTTCAACGAGGTGGTTGTCGTTCACGTGCAATGCCTTGAGCTTGACGAGCTCGCCGATGAAGCTTGGCAGTGTACCGAGATCGTTGGCGAATATCTCGAGGTTCTCGAGCTCCTTTAATTTCCCGATGGAATTGGGCAGGTGCCGGAGCTTGTTATTCTCGATCTTGAGATTTTTCAACATGGGTGGCAGCTTGTCAGGTAACGTGACGAGCTGGTTGTTGTTAACAGAAAGATCCTCGAGTTTCTTCAGCCGATCGAGAACGCTGGGCAAGGTTGTAAGCCGGTTGAAACTGATAGAAAAAACCTTTAGATTCTTCAAGTTTCCGAAAGAGTCGGGTATCACGTCGATCTGGTTTCCCTCGAGATATAATTGCTCGAGCTGGGGCAAGTTGCCGAGGGGCAAGGGCAATGAAACGATCTGGTTGAATTTCAAAGACAAGATCTTCATTAACTCGAAATTTCCGATGGCCTCTGGAATCGTGATGAGCTGATTATCGTTCAAGTACAGCGCTTGCAGCGTCGCAAGATCACCGAAATTCTCGGGGAGCATGGCAAGTCGTTTCTGGTTGATGGCCAGCCTTTGAACGCGCGAATCCTCGGCAACGAATCCAAAGCTCGAATCATCAACATCCTTAACCGGCGGTATGGGCTCGCCGAGTATCTCCTCCAGCGCCTTCATAACCTCGTATTGTATCGAAAAGAGGGGGACGCCCTCGTAATATGCGATGATTTCGCGGCTCATGTTTCCAGCGCTTCGTGGATGTTCCTTTTCCCGCGGATTCCTTCTTGCCGGGTAATAACGAGCATGCCCACCAGTAAAAAGTTGCCTTGCGATATAATTTTGGAACCACGTTCCACCTGCGCCAGCTCGAACACACAAAAACTTCGATTCATTTGATCGGGATAGACGGATATGGAAACCGGCGGGGTATAAAACGGTGGAAAAAAGACAGCGCATCCTCGCCATCGAGGCACATCCCGATGATCTTGCCTATTTCTATGGCGGGTACATCGCCAAGATGGCTGCCGAAGGCCATGACATCCGAGTACTAACTATCACGAATGGCGACCAGTCAACATGTGACCCGGCACTTTCGAGCCATGATATAGTTGCCATTCTAAAGAAAGAACACGCCAGGGCCATGGAGATTGTCGGGGTCAAGGACCAACGGTTCCTCGATGGATTCACGAACCACTTCATGTTCTCGAGCGAAACCCAGCTCAAGTTACGCGAGGTGCTGATACGCGAGATACGTGAATACAAGCCCGACACGGTCATCACGTTCGACATCGCCGACGTGTTCGAGGAAAATCCCGATCACCGCCTGCTCGCGAGGGTCGGGTTGCAAGCGGCGTCATTCGCCGCCTATCCGCTCGTCCATCCCGAGCAACTGAGACAAGGACTCAAGCCACACTTCACCGGCCGCATGTTACTCGCGCCGACGAAGCAACCCAACGTGTACATCGAGATCTCGGGGGATCCGCTAGAGAAGAAGAAGGCAGCGGGAGCAGCATACAAGTCGCAGCTCGACCTCATGTTTTCAGAGCTCAAGTACCGTGCGGAAACGATGGGGTTAAAACCCGACCTCGATGACCTCTCGCCACAAGACCTCTGGGAGAGCGTTTGCGAGTCGATGGCCGAGGAAACGGCGATGGCAGGGAACGAGTACTACGCGTTGCACAAGGACATCGCGCCGCGCATCAAGCTCATGCAGGCAGAAGCATTCCGCATGCAATACCTGGGTGCCATGGAGAAGATCCACGAGTATTTACCGAAGGAATATCGAATCCTCTGAGGCGACCATCGTGAGGGAAAAAGAAAAGGACGAGAAATGCAAGGCGCTCCACGCGGAAATGTTACCCCGCCTGACCGATTACGTGGATCTCCACGCTTCGCGGCGGCCAGACGACGTCGCGATAATCGAGTACAACACGGACACGAAGGTCACATGGAAGGATTTTTACATGTCGATCAAGGCATTCGCCGCCAAGTTACTCGACATAGGGATCAAGAAAGGGGACGTGGTCGCGACCACGCTCGTGCTGCTCAAGGAACACGCGTATCTCATGTACGCTTGCTACCGCATCGGCGCGATAATCGCGCCCCTCGACCCGCGGCTCAAGGAGAAGGAGGTTGACTACTGCTTCGAGAAGATGAAGCCAAAGGCCTATTTTTTCCTCGGTCGCGTGGAGGTCAAGAAGGAGGGGAAGGTCGAGGTGAACGACTTTCGCCCCATGGTTGCCTCGCTCATGGAGAAACACGGCGAAACATGCAAGCACTGGATCCAATTCGATTTCTTGCCACACCTCATCATCGACGGCGCGATTGGCATCCGGGACTTCGCCAGGGACGTGAAACGCTGCTTCATGCAGTCGATTATGACCGGCAGCGTCCGGGACGCTGCAGCTGCCGTCTGCAAGCGTGACCCTTGCTTGCTCGTCTTCACGACGGGATCCACGGGGAAACCCAAACCCGCGCTGCTGTGTCACGAGAACATCATCATTCAAAACATTGGACTCAAGGTGGCATTTGATATCTCGGAGAAAGACATCATGTGCGTGAACCTTCCACCGAGCCACGTTGGTTGCGTTACTGAGCAGCTCGCGACGACCATCTTCGCTGGCGGGACTTGCGTTATCTTGCACATCTTCGACGCGGAGAAAACACTGGATGCCATCGAGAAATACAAGATAACGGCCTTCGGCCAGATCCCGTCGCTGTTCGCGATGCAATGGCGCTTGCCAAAATATACGCGCTACGACCTCTCCAGCCTGCGTTTTGCATTGTACGGCGGCCAGGCGGTCTCGCGGGAATTCCTAGACAAGCTCGCCAAGATGGCCCCCAAGTTCGGCAGCGGCCTCGGCCTCACGGAGACAGCGGGATTCGTCACTTACACGCCTCTGGATGGCACGGTGGACGACATCGTCGCGAGCATCGGGTACGACTCGCCGCTTTGCCCGATCTCGATCCGCGAGCAGATGAAACCTGACGGCATGGCGGGTGATCCAAAACCAGAAGGCCAAATAGGTGAGATAACGTTTTCGGGCCCACAAATTTTCCTCGGGTATCTCAACGATGAAGAAAACACGAGGAAGACCGTTTCGAAGGATGGTTTCTGTTACACGGGCGACCTCGGATTCTACGACGAGAAGGGGTTGCACTTCGCCGGGCGGAGCAAGTTCATCATCAAGCCCAAGGGCTACCAGGTCTATCCAGGCGAGATCGAGGATTTCATTGCCGAGAAGCTCGCCGACAAGGTCGAGCTCGTGGCCGTGGTCGGCGTCCCGCACGAGGTGTTCACGGAAGGCGTCATGGCGTTTATAGAAGTGAAGGCGGGTATGAAGCTCGTGTCGAAAGAGGTCGACAAGGTTTGCAAGGAGATGGCAGCCTACAAGCGACCCAGCCATGTTGAAATTCTCGAAGAGGGTGGGATCCCCTTGAATCGAGTCAACAAGACCGATTACATGGCCTTGAAGAAACAAGCACAGAAGATCGCCGAGCAGCTGCGAAAGCAAGGCAAGTGGGATGCTAACTGACTTGGAATAGAGTTCTCGGATTTTGGCTTCTCTTTCTTTATCGGCGCGTTTTAGTGCTATTTTTATGCATGTTGGACATCTAAAGAGGACTCAAGCAGCAAGCCGGTTTCCCCGAGCATGAAGAACAGGGACTGAAGATGGAACAGCACGATTTGATGAAGAAGCGAAAGAATATTTTGTTATATGCCGCAGTTATGCTCTGCATTATTTCTTTTTTCACGGGAATTAACAAAGGGGAAAAAATGTGCAATCTGGCTAACACGACCCCCGTGTTATCGACGCAGATTATGCCATTAAGCTTGTTTAACGCGACTGCCTTCTGGGACTCCGAGAAAACGCGGGTTGAGAGTACACCCTTGAACATCAGCATCTTAAGCCAGAACACGACGATATATCAAGAGATGGTTTTCAACCGGACCGACCTTGCATTCGACACACCAAACTGGGTCGGTGCTTCCCCGGCGACGTTGCGGGTCCATGCGACGCTGTTCACCCCGACCAACTCGTCGGGCACATTCTTCCAAGGCCCTGGCGTGGTCGTCATTCACGGCACGGGGCAACGACGCCAGACATTTTTCACGGCTGGCTTGTCCTTTGCAGCAATGAACTGCTCAGCTCTCGTGGTCGATCTGGTCGGCCACGGGCAGAGCCAAGGGCCGAAACCGACGGCCGAATACACGATCTATCAAGGCGACTTCAACAAGACCTCGTATCACTACCTTGCTTTCTGTAACGGCCTGCAAGCCGTTAACGCACTCTTGTCATTCAAGAGCCTGGTTGACCCATCGCGGATTGCTATCACGGGCTTGTCACTTGGCGGGATGACAACCGAGATCGTGAGTGCCATCTATCATGACAAGATCTCGCTCGCGATGTCAGCAGGCATGATAAACGTCACTTGCGCGTTTCCAGAAACATCGATTAGGAACCTGGCGGGAATGACCTACGAGGAATTGCTCGCGGTGCCCCAATCCGTCTGGCAGTACTTGAATCCAGTAAATTACATCGGGATGGCGCAATACCCGGACGTTTGCCCGTTTGTTGGCACGACAGACGAATATTTCTCCTACAAGGGCATTCCCGATGTCATGCGAACCTTGCAGGTGTCGGCGAACGAGAAATGGCTCCAAATCACGGCGAACGGCCATCATTCCTATCCAACGGATCGGACAATGCATTACTTGCTCCGGCACGAGTTTTTCGGGGGTCCGGCCCCACCGGAAATCGCGATCACCCGTGCCGTGAAGGCGAGCGGGGCAATGGAACGGCTCGAGGTCGACGCGACGGTCATCTCTCCCACGGCGGTTCGGAGCGTCGAGATTTGCTACAGGTACGCGGACATCATCGGCGAACCGTGGCGAACGGTCGCCATGAACCCGAGCGGGGCGAACCAGTGGACCGGAGCAGTCGAGTCACCATGGATCACCTCCCAGATGGACTGCTTCGTCAAGGTCACCCTGGATACGGGCGAGGACGTTTTTTTCACGAGCGACCTGCTGGAGGCGGGCGTGCTCACGAATTATTTCTCTTTCTTGCCAGTCATCTGCATCATTGCCGCCATCGCCATCCCGGTTCTCCTCTCTTTGAGGGACAGGTACAAGGTCGAGGTAGGCGGGATCGACGACAAGCGACGGAGAATGGCAAAGAAATGCTTCATATCGGAGAATCTGTTCTTGGCCACCACCGAGACCGTCAAGTTCAGCTCGATGATCATGCCCTGGGTGATTTACGGCACGATCCCGTGGTCTTTATTCTATGTCATGCAAGCTTATTTTACATACGATGGCGCGCTGGGAGACCTTGCCTTTTACTTAAACGGAATCTTGTTCGTGGTATTTTTCGCGATCTCCGTCTCCAGCACGATCAATCCTTTACTATCCGGCATCTTTAATGCCGCTTGGGCTGTTCTTTTCTACGCTCTCATCCACGTGATGTATAAGGCATTCGGGGTGAATATGCCCGCGGACGTCCTCGGCGCGGGCTTCTACGTGTACTTGTCGATGGCGATCGCCCAGATCGCGATATGGGCATGGAAAAGGATCTACCACAAGCGGCTCGGGATCCCGACCCGCAACCTCTTGACGATCCTCAAGGGCGCCCGCAAGGCCTTGCTCGCGAAGAAATAAGCGATCATTGGAGCTCTTGCATTATTTTCCATTCGATTAAAACGAGAACACCCAGTCAAGGATTCCCTGGATAGAGCAGGGGCCCCGGTCGTCGAATACCTCGGGAAGTGACCAGAGCCCGTTGGGAAATTTCTCTTGCTTCATGTATGCTTGCACCGACTCCAAGGCCTTCTTGTATTCGCCGCGCGTGATGTCGTTCTTTACCGGCGCGTAATCGAGGCCGATATCGTCGAAAAACTTCTTGAGCTTGCTAGCCTCGAACACGACTTTATCCCTCTGGAGCTTCAAGACGACGAGGATGTTGAGCCCTATCAAGTTCCCGTGCAAGTAATGCCCGCGCGTGATGTCCTCCAGGCAATACGCGAGGAAGTGCTCGCTTCCTTCCTCGGGCCTCGCGTTGCCCCATGCCTCGCAGAGGCGCACCTCGTCGACGTAGCCTTTGACCAGCGCGTCGATCCCATTGTTGTTCACGGACTTGATATCGCGGGCCGATTTCATGAGTGTCTCTGCGATGTTCCTTGCCTCGTCGAACACGTCCTGGTCAAACTTGTCGCCGAAGGTGTCCCGGGCGATGAGCCAGTCGCCGAGCGCGGTCGTGATCGAGATCGTGTCAGAGACGCCCGCCCGGTTCAATGCTTTTGGTGCTTGCTTCACGACAGAGTAATCCACGAGCACGCGGGACGGCTGCACGTCGCCGATGTATCGAACCTTGTGATCGACCCGGACGGCGATGGACGTGCACAGCCACGCGTCGACCGAGATGATGGATGGCGCGACGATCAAGGGGATACCCCATTTCCACGACAAGTACTTGCCCGTGTCGCACGCGGTGCCGCCCCCGAAGCCGACGAGCCAATTTGCCTTGAGTTTCCGCTTCTCGATCTGCTCGAGCGTTTCCACTTGCATGTCCCGGTTGAAGATGACGTCTCGTGGCTTCGTTTTTAACCTGGGCTTGAGCAAGTCCCACGGTTCCTCCATCGTCACGATGATGTAGTCATCGAGCGTGTTGAGCACGTCGGACAAGATCGTCTCGCCGAACTCGGGTCGAGCTTTTACCATGTGAACACCCATCGATGCGCAGGTGCACGTGCACCGTTCAGCCTCTATCACGTTTCCAGAAAGATGCAGGGCCTCTCATCGCTTTCTCGTCAACGATGATGATCCCGTCGCCATGTTCTTTCTCCTCCTCGGTCCCGACGGTGAGGCACTCCTCCGAGCCGATGACCTTGATGTCTTCCGCACAAGAGGGCGGTGGATTCGGCGGAGCCAGCCTCTCCGGTGCTGGCTTCGGGGCAGCAGGGGGCTTCATCGAAAGAGCGCGCGGCTTCTCCATTGCTGGTTTCTGCTGCTCCTTCACGGGAAGCGCCTTGACCGTGAAAGCGATGCCGGGTGTTGATGCTGGTGTTGGAGCGGGTTCTTCGCTGGAAAAGCCTGGTGCCTTGATGACGAGCCGAACTGGCTCGGCCTTTGCTGGTTTCTCGGGCTTGCTCCCCGGTTTCGTGGACGTGATGATGATTCTCCTGCTCTCGGTGTTGAGCAAGCAGTCGCATTTCTTGCACCTGAAGATGCCCGGGAAGGCTTCGAATTCTCGCAAAGCGATCTCGCTCGCGCAATGGCCATGGTAGGGAGCCCCGCAGTTCTCGCACTGGAGCAGCGTGCCAGATTGCTCACCCTTGCCGCAAGCCAGGCAAGATGCGCCCGGGATGCCGGTCTCGAGCAAGCTCCAGCATAAGCCCTCGAAATAGGTGCGCTTATCGATCGGTGTAGTCCCTTTGATGAATATATCGTGGGATTCCCCGAGCAAGATGTCTATAATTTCCTTGAACGCGTCATCCGATGCGGCGTAGTAGACCTTCCCGTTCGCCACTTCCGCGATCGTCTTCAGCTTGATGTCGTCCGGGTAGGTGCGCTCGTCGCCGACCCGGATGATGTCGACGAATACCGGGAAATGCTTGATCGTGTCGAGGAGATCCATCAGCGCTGCCACGAGGCCGACATTGCTCCCTTCGGTCGGGCCATCCGAGATGACGATCATGCGAAGGACGTGGTTGCGCGTCGTGCGATATGCATCGACTAGATAAGTGGATGCGAGCATCAAGCCTTGTTCCAGTGGGTGCGCCTTCGTCACGAACTTCAAGTTATCTTTCAAGAACGGCTCGAGCGCCGCCTCATCCTTGGCAAGTCCCTCGTGGAATTGCGGGTTGTCCTCGTCTTGCTTGAATGCTACGATCCCCCAATTCGACCCTGGGTACTCTTTTTCCTTTTCCTTGATGAACCGCTGGACTTGCTTCACGATAGCTTTCTTGGAAACGACACCACGCACGCCCAGGTCGAAATATATAACGACATCTTGAAGCACAGGTCAATCCTCCATATTCTTAATGATCGTGACGAACGGTTTTCATATCCGACTCGTGCTCTGTTTCAAGGACTCATAAACACGCCCGGAATATATTTACCATCGATGCTTCACGATTTACTTCTATAATACTCGCACGTGTCCTTATTGCAGCGTACATTCTCGGTACCGAATGAGCATGGCTGGCCTGTAGTGCAAGGAATCTCGATGCCGTGTTTTTTTTTGAGGATCTCGCATGCCATCTCGACGGCAAGACGACTCTCCCTCTTGCAGCACTGCTCCGTGCGGTCGGCAATTTTTCCGAGAACGAGCGAAGTTGCTTCTAGCGCATCGCCACGTTCCGCTTTCCTTTTCGGATTAGCCTTGAAAAACACGCTGAAGGCAATCCCAACGCCTATCCCGGCACCACATGCCCCCCAGAACCCGCATGCGCCGCCCGGAATCTGCTTTGCTCGCGCTTCTATCTCCTCGAGGTATTTCTTGCTTGCCAGGAAAAGGCTTGCTTCGACAGGCCAAGCTCGTGAACACCAATGTCGTCGGGGTAGACACGATGTGCTCGCTCGAGCCTAACACAGGGATACCGGAAATCGATGAACTCGCTCGGTATTTTGGCCGTCCCGAGTATCACATCGAGGTTGGTGCGAGCGGGATTATTTCCAATGCCGGTGTTGATCGCACTTCCCCGTGTGGATCGACATCATCCGGGGCGTCTTCCATTAAGGATAAGAGATTGACAATAGAAAACTTGAATGAATTCGCGCTCACTGTTTGTCATGAGTGCCGTGCATCAAGGTTTGGCCATTCATGCGACAAGGAGATAGCCGGGCTCATCCACCTCCTCGCGATAGAGCGTGCGCTGCAGTCAACAAACCAAAATGCCACGCTCGATCCAGAGCTGCGTGACTTCATGAACAACGCCAAGAAGGAACACGACAAGCGCAAGCAGGCGCGATCATGAGCGTCATGTCTTTTAGTCCAGGCGCGGGATCGATTTAAGAGGTAATTCATTGCCAATGCGTACTGAGTGCTTCACCATGAGCATCGTCCTAAAAAAGGAAGCAAAGGCCTACCTGGAATCCATCAAGGACGAGGTCGACTTCCTTCTCATCGACGGCACCCTGCAAGTCCCCGACGAGAAGGTTTGCGGCTGCTGCGGCCCGCCACCTTCGCCGGACTACAAGGTGCAATTATTCACAAAAAAGGACGGCCAGCAACATGTGATCAAGGAAATAACGACCGATATAGAGAAGATCGTGAAATTCAAGATAAGCAAGCAACTTTACGACGCGATCGTTGCTGCAAGGCTCAACATCGTCGTTTTCTACCTGGAATCGACCGACGAAACAAAGATGCCCTCGGTTCTGGTTGCCAAGTTCATCTGAGACGGGATGCGTTGGGCTCATTTTTTCTCGTAATTCTCGCAGCCAGGCTCGTTCTTTCCGAGCATCTTGGCGAATTCGCAGCGAAGCTTCTCGTCATCCATGCCCAGGTTAAACTTGCAGGATTCACAATCCTCTTTCTTTGCTTCAACGGGATTCTTCGGGATATTCTTCGTACCCATGAGGACACAACTCAAGATTGGTTAATCACCTATGATGTATAACAGAAGTCGAAAAAAAGGCTTGCGCTTTATCGGAAAAAAGTGTTCGATATCGATGCTTATTGGTGTCAAGGATCCTCGGGGCGTTACCGACGCGCCGAGCGACCAAGGATGGAAGCGATCGTATTCAAATTGTGGTGGTCTCTTGATAACACGTTATCTCGAAGGTGATATGTCGCATAAGCGAGTACAAAGTCGAGCTAGAATGGCTTGATGACACCGCGAATCCATACAAGCGAATGGCGAAGATGAGTTCTGCTGCTGACAAGCTCCCCGAGATCATTTGCGTCACGCCACCCGAATTCAAGAAGGGCATAGCAAACCATTGGAGCCCCGAGCACTTGTTCGTGTCTAGCTGCGTTGCGTGCTTCTTCACGACCTTCATGAGCATCTCCGAATCGAGCGGCCTTCCCGTGAAGTCCTTTAAAGTTAAAGGAACGGGTATCCTCGCCAAGGACAAGGACGGCAAATCCGCGATGACCAAGCTGGATCTATATCCAGAAATAGTGGTGGAGAAGGATGCGGATTTGGAAAAGGCAAGGAGGGTGGCTAAAAAGTCCGAAGCAAACTGCCTTATTGCAAATTCGATGAAATCCGAAATCATCCTCCACCTGGAAATACGTAAAGCATGAATTTCATGTGGAACATGCCACGTGACCGTGTAATTTGACGATCGCGGCCTTTCGACTTTTATTTTCCACGTTCCATCTGGAATTTAAGAGCCTGTAATACCGGAATATTCCCACCAATTCCAACAATGGAACCGGGCATACCACGTCGATACCATGACCCGTTTCAACATTAAAACCGGAGGTATTTCCTGGATGAAACATTGCTATTCAAAGCCGTTACAAAATGGCACTTTTTTATCTCGTCACGGCGACCGTGTAACCATTCAATCGTAGAGAATCCCAGGTCGAAGAACATGATCATCGGAGTACCAAAGGAAGTAAAAGACAACGAATACCGCGTCGGGGCTACCCCAGGTTGCGTGGCCGCGTTGATCCGAGCCGGCCATGGCGTGATCGTCCAGAGCGGCGCGGGTGTTGAAAGTGGCTTTTCAGACAAGGAATACCAAGATGCGGGCGCGACGATCGCCCAGGATCCAGCCGAGGTCTGGAACAAGGCGCAGATGGTGTGGAAAGTCAAGGAGCCGCAAGAACACGAGTTCAAGTTCTTGCGAGAAGGCTTGATCTTGTATACCTACCTGCACCTCGCCGCCGAGCCCGAGGTAACCAAGCAATTGCTGGATCACGGGGTCACCGCCATCGCATACGAGACCGTGCAGCTCGACAACGGAAGCCTTCCCTTGCTGACCCCGATGTCGGAGGTCGCGGGGAGAATGGCGATCCAGATCGCCGCGCGGTTCCTGGAGCGCGAGAACGGCGGGTGCGGCAAGCTCATGGGTGGAGTCCCCGGGGTGAGGCCGGTGAGCGTCGCTGTCATTGGCGGGGGAATCGTGGGCACCAATGCGGCCCGGGTGGCACTAGGCATGGGTGCCCACGTGACCATCGTCGACCTCAACCTCGACCGGCTGCGATACCTCGATGACGTTCTGTCCGGTAACTATAACACCCTGGCGGCGAATCCCTTGAATATTGCCGAGGCGGTGGAGTACGCCGACGTGGTCATCGGTGCCGTGCTGCTGGCCGGCGCCAAGGCGCCAAAGCTCGTCACCCGTGAAATGGTAAACAAGATGAAACCTGGAAACGTCATCGTTGACGTCGCGATAGACCAGGGCGGCTGCGTGGAAACGTCCAAGCCAACGAAGCACAGCAGTCCCACGTTTAAGGTCAACGATGTGATCCACTACTGCGTGACGAACATGCCCGGCGCCGTTCCCAGGACATCCACCCAGGCATTGAGCAACGCGACGTTACCGTACGCGTTGAAGATCGCGAACCTGGACGTGATGAATGCGATCAAGACGGATCCAGCGATTGCCAGGGGCGTGAACACGTATAACGGGAACGTGACGTGCAAGGCAGTTGCGGAATCCCTCGGGTACAAGTGCATTCCCTTGCCGTGACACGTCCAACGCTCCAATCAAGTTCGCGAGAAGCCCGGGAGCAAGGCTTGCCTCAACAATGACGAATGCTTGAGCAGGATGTTTCGGAACGCCCGGAACGCGTCGATGGCGTGCTTCGGGAGGAGCGAGGTTGACTCGAGGCGGACGCCACCGCCATCCTTTATCTTCCCGAGCGTATCACCGACCTCCCTGAGGATTGCCTCGCTTGTTTCCTTTTCTTTCGTATCCTTCTTGTGCACGACAAGGGTTATACCCGCGCCGGGAGCAAGCCGGTTCCTGGTTTCCAGGAGCGAAGCTATTTCCCCCGTGATCAAGGCTTTTTGCGATGCCCACGTGCCAACATCAATGACGAAAATGATCTCGTTAGCATTGGAAAGGAATCGGGGCTGCGTGCCAGCGATCACTTGCTCATAGTCGTCGTGCCCGACGTCGACGACGGTTACCTTGAGATCCAGCCAATCATAGGTGGTCTCTTCGGTGCTCTTCGTCGGGAGCAAGAAGTCCGACAAGATGAGACGGGGATCCTTGTTCTCGAAAAAGAACTTCACGAGCATGCTCTTCCCGGATGCTGGTGGCCCGAGAACGACGATCTTGCAAGGTACATGCCATCTAGCGTTCCCGGCCTCGTGCGAGCTTGCTTCGACGAGCCTCGCCACGACGTCTTCGATCGTCTCGCCGCTCCTCTTGAGCACAAGCAATTTCTGGTGCACCTTAGGGTCAATTTCGAGGGTTTTCTTGCGCTCCATCCATCTCACGCGATGCTTGCTTGCACCTAGCATCGAGTGCCGGGGAAAAAAAGGTTCGGAGTTGGATGAGAAAGCTTCATTCCTTGGCGAGCGGGTGCATGCGCTTGTAGGACGCGTTCAAGCCCTCGATATCGTTCTTCGCGTAGATGCGCGTGGTGTTCGGGCTCGCGTGGCCGAGCAAGTCCTGGAGCTCGCTGATATCCATGCCGTTCCGGCGCAACATCGTTGCACCCGTGTGTCGAAACACGTGAGGAGTCATCTTTTTATCTACTGGAAAACCGAGTGCTATTTTCAAGCGCTGGAACAAGGTTTCCACGACGCGCGGCCGGATCGTTGTTCCTTTCTTGTTCGTGAATAGGGGATCATCGGGCTCGTGGCGGTAAGGCAAGACGAGCTTCCGGATCAAGGCGAGCGTCTTCGCATCGACAGGCACCCAGCGCTCCTTGTTCCCCTTGCCGTGCAACCGCACGGATCCACTTTCCAGGTCCAGGTCCTTGATACGCACCCCGCACACCTCGGAGACCCGGCACATGGTCGCGTACATGAACCTGAGCAACAAGTATTCCTGAATCCACTTTTGCTCGCGAGCGTGCTCCAGCACCTTGTCGATCTCCTCTTTCGTGAGGAACTTGGGCAAGTGCTCCGCGCTCGAGACGCGCGGGCTCTTCACTTGATCGAGGGGATTTGCCTGGATGCGGCCCATGAAGCGGCAATAACCAAAAAAAGATTTCAGCGTGGCGATCTTCCGCGCTATCCCTTGCTTCGTGTAATGCCTATCACCGAGCGAGAGCAAGAAGCGCTTCACGTGAGCGACCTTGATGTCTGCGACTTTCGCAACACTAATTCCATTTTCGCTTGAAAGCTTTTCGACGAAACGGAAAAACATGTGGAGATCGTGCTTGTAGGCATGAATCGTGTTCTCTGACCTGCCCTCCTCCAAGCGCTTCGTAATAGCGAACTCCTCGATCGCTTCGGCGATCTCGGCCGGGATGCGCACGCTATCCGGAGAAGGCATCATATCCTAGTCCCGATGCTCGATGGGAAACCAGAACTTAAGAACGAGGGAGTGATCCGAGTGATACCTGGTGGATCTTGCTTCAGTGACGGTGGGACGAAAGAATCCTCGCGTTTTGATCGTGCGTTGCTTTCCACCGTGGTGAATCGACCGCCACAACCTCGCCCTTCTTGAGCGATTCGAGATAGGCAAGATTCTGCGTTATCAAGTCCTTGGATGCAACGACGGTGCCATGGCCGGGTACCACGTGCTCGATATCGAGGCCGAGGTAATCATTCAAGGTCTCGATGTAGGAATCGAGATCCGGCGTCGTGAGATACGGGATGGGCATCTCCAGGTTGTCCCCGGCATAGAGGATTTTGTCCACGAGATCGATGCATGACGAGGAGTCCATCGTGTGGCCTGGCGTGTGCACGAATTCGATCCCTTCATTGGGAAACCGGAGCCGGCCGAGAAAGACCTCGTTCGGGGGGGTGATGATGACCTCCCCGCGCGCGTGCTCCTTGAAGGTGAGAAGTTCTTGCTTGCCTATGGCTTTGATGATGTCCCGCGTGGTTTCCTGGCTCACGATTGCCGCGTTCTTGAAGTAACAATTGCCCCAATGATGATCCCAGTCCGCGTGCGAGTTGAACACGATCCACGGGTTGTTAGAATGGTTCTTGCGTATTTCATCGGCGACGATCGCCATCGAATCCGGGCCGAGGAAGGTATCGCAAACGAAGACGTGCCGGCTACCAATGATGACGAGCACGTTGGTCGGCGATGCATCGACAAGGTCATCGAAGGAGAACACGATGCACCGGCCACCAATACGAGTGGTTTTAACAACCATTTCGATACATTATCGAATAGTATGGCTTTATAGCTTCTTATTTTGTATCGATTAAGTCCGTAGATCCAATAAATCTACTACATCCCTTCTCTTTATAAACATGTGCTTGTTTTTTTCGTTCGATGGCAAGATGAGAGCAAGTGAAGCCGGCTGAATTGCAGTCAGAATGCTGATCACGAGATGCTATTCGCTATCGAATCAAAGCACGTTCCCGCACGTCCGGGGAACGTGACCGGGAGAAAGAGGTCACGTGGAAACCCTGGCCGCCGTGTCAGGCGGCGGGGGCGGGATCGGTGGA
>JAUQYZ010000037.1 GCA_030587475.1 Candidatus Sigynarchaeum calidifontis | reverse complement strand
CCTTCGATGGGTCGATCGGGATGGGCGCTTGCGTGGAACCGGGCTTGTTGCTCACGGTATAATGGTAAATCTCGGTGGTGCCGTCTTTGCGTTCGATGATGACCGTGACCGAGACGGATTGTCCCGGCTGGGGCGTCACCCAGATCTCCCGGGGCGCGGAGCCAACCATGATGAAATCCTCCACGGCGGCACCATAGGGCGCGACAGTCTCGGTCGACGTGTAACCAGCGTCCCCGACCGGCGTCGACTCGTCGGGGGTCACCCCCGGGACGCCGTTGTTGTCCTCCGCGGACCCGTCCGCCCGCCACTGGTAGTACCGGCGGAGCAACTCGGCAAACGATAGGCCGGTCGCTGCCTCGGCAGCCTCGCGAAAACCTACCGACCCGCTCATCGAGTTCGTCAAGTTCTTCAAGACGCCCTCGCCGAACGTCTCGTTGATGAACTTGAGCAGCAAGAAACCGTTACAATAGTCCCCGTGGGTGAAGCCGAACCTGGTGGTCCCGTTGACCGTGCCGTTGCCGAAGGTCGGCATGTTCAGGCTTTTCGCGTGCTTGTCCCATGACTGGCCCGGGATCCCCCTCGAATTCACGATCTGGCCGATGAGCGTGTTGACTTGCTGCACGGTCAAGTTGTAGTTCCGCGCAGCGCTCACCGTTCCCCAGTAGGTGGCCTCGCCCTCGTAGAAGGGCTCGTTTCCCTTCTTGATGATGCCTTGCTGGTACTGGTAGGCGTGCACGACCTCGTGCTCGACGTTGTATTTCAAGTCTACCTTTCCCCGGAACTGGCGGGTCGCATCACCGGACCGGATCTCGTTCCCCACCCAGATGTAGATCGACCCGTTCGGATAGGTGGCGCCGAAGGATGAATTGGCCCCGGGATGGACCCCGATGTGGATGTCGAGCACGTTATCATTACCCAACTTCGGGCCACCGGTGCGCCCGAACTGCGCGAGGTACCGTATCGTGGCCTCGACCATCTCCTTTATCTCGGCCGGGGAGACGCCGGGAGTGGGGTGCGCGTTCGTGACCGTGATGGGGACGGGGTTCGGCGACTGCGCTCCTACGTAGGTGGGGTAATGGTCGAGGAACCCGTTGTAGATCACCTCGGCAATGTCGGGCACGCTCCCGTTCCCTGCCGGGTCGTCCACGACGTTGTGCAGGTTGTTGAACGACGCGGGAGTGGGGGTATCGCTGTACCAGTTATTGGATCCGTCTTCGTCCCAGCCCCAGATCGAGATCGATTCGGAATCATTGCTGGTCGAAGCCCCGCCGTCGGAGACATCCCACCCGGCGACCGCGAGCGGCGCCGCCAACCCGCCATAACAGACGTAATCGACGAGATATTCCGTACCGTCGTCGTAATAGAGAAAGACGTGTCCGGACAGCTCATCCAACATCCTCGCCGTGACATTGAGATGCACTACGGCGTTCAACGCGGTGGTGTTGATGTTCGTGGATCCGGCGTCGCCGCGAATACACGCGTGCCAGAACTCGCCAAAGCCGGCGACCTCGGGGATCGCGGTCTTCGGAACGATGACGTTCCCGTCGTGATCCCTGGTCTCGATGAACCAGCTCTTTAGAGAATTCGTTGAAAAGTTCGTGAAAGAGTATACCTCGATAAACTGGTCGTTCAACACGATGCCGCTATCGGACTTGTATCGAATTTCAGAAATCATCACGTTAAATGACTTTCCAGGCGTGCTGCCTGGAAGGAGGAGGAAACCAAAGACGATGGCCAGTGATGCACCCGCGACCATCGCCGAAATCACGATGGCCTTGACGTGTTTAATTTTTCTCGGCGCCATGACGAGCACTCTCTGGAAAAACTAAGAAAAATACCCTCGTTTAGCATATAAACCTTTTCTTCGAGGCCTTGTCCAGAATTAGAGGAGGATTGGGAAAAATCCTTATGTGATAAATCGAAATCAACTCGCATGATCCATCCATTCTTGTCGGTGATGGCGTTATGCAACAGCGCTTTCTTGATCGCCATCTTCATCGTCAGGAGGAACCCGGCGTCACCACTGCTTCGTAAGATCGGGAAGACCTACCTGGGACTTTTCTTCCCGGCTGGGATCGCGGGTATCGTCATCGTGCAAGTGGAGCACGCGGATCTATCCTATATCTTCTTCCTGGCCTCGTTCCTTGCCTATCTCGGCCTCGAGGCCTTGTTTGACTACGTGTTGAAGGTGGATTTCCGCACGAACTGGAAGTTAGCAGTTCCGTATCTCGTCTTGTATTATGTCTACAATTATGGCTTTTTCGTGATGCCGTGGAAGCAAGACGTGGTTCTCGGCATCATTCTCCTAGCCCTTTTCATCGCCCAGCTCGTCGCCAATGCCATCACGCATCCCAGGTCTAACAAGAAGGCAGGGAATGAGGAAAAGGGGGGGGCCCGGGAAGTTGGCGGGCCCAACGTGTTGAATTAACGCCTACACGCCCTTCCCATCGGTTGCCCCTGCTTCCCACGGGAAGACGATCCAATCACGCGTGTCGTCTTTTTCAGCAACGAAGTCTGGGACGAACATTGCATAGGATTTCAAGACCAGCGAGGCCGTGTACACGCGATGAAAACCAAGGTTTTCGAGACTAGCCTTCATGTGCTCGAACGTGTGCCCCGTGTCCGATATGTCATCGACGAGGAGCACGTTCATCTGTCCGCGGCGATTCTCCGGGATCGAGAAGATGTCCTCGTCGCCGACGCACGCGAGACGATCCGGCGTGCTACCCTTGTCTTGAGGGCGAATGATGGCGAGCGGCATCTCGCCGAGCCGGGAAACGAGGCAGCGGGCGATCACGAGACCGCCACGAAAGATGCCGAGTATCATGTCGACGTGCTCGTGTTTTTCCGCGAGCTGCCTGGTTAATACCTCGACTAGCCTCGTTTCGAGCCGGCCGTACTCGGCCCAGGTCATGTGCCGTTTCGGGCGCACGTGCTCGCCCCGCTTCTCGTCGACCTTCTTCATTTCTCGCGTGCCTCGCCAAACCCCTTGGAACGCAGGATGCAAGAATCGCACGCGCCACATGGCTCGATCTTCCCCCCCGCGATCCGGGGGTTGTAGCAAGACCAAGTGAGGTCGTAATCGACCCCGAGCGCCTTGCCCATCTCGATGATCTGGGCCTTCGTCTTGTTGATGAGAGGCACGTGGATCTTGAATTTCCTGGCGGGATCGTCGATGTATTTGGATCCGAGGTTGAGCGTCTGCTCGATGGACTCGATGTACTTGGGGCGGCAATCGGGATAGCCGGAATAGTCCAGCACGTTCACGCCGATGAAGATGTCCTGGATGCCCTTCGACTCGGCGAGTGCCGCCGCGTAGGTCAAGAAGATGGTGTTTCGCAGCGGCACGTAGGAGATCGGGATGGACTTTTCCATTTCCGCCGTCGACCTACCTTGCGGGACCGGCAGGGACGTGTCCGTCAACGCCGAAGCACCGATCTGCGAGAAGTCGAGGTTGAAGACCGTCCACTTGTCAACGATGCCGAGCTTCTCCAGCGTTCGCTGCACGAATGCCAGCTCGACGACATGGCGCTGCTTGTAATTGAACGACACGGGATACACGTCAAACCCCTCGTGAATGGCGTGGTACAAGACAGTCGTCGAATCGAGCCCGCCACTGCATAACACGACTGCTTTCGGCTTGCCAGCTGCTTTTTCCGCCTTTTTTCCCATGCTCACCCACCATATTCCGCGAACGAGGACGACGTCTCGCCGATGCGCACCTTCACCTTGTATCCCTTGAACTTCTTGGACAGCGCGTCGTGGAAGTACTTCGCGAGCAGCTCGCTCGTGACGGCCGGCAGCGGGAGGAGGCACGCGTCATCCTTCGGCACGAGGTATTTCTTCCCGGAAAACGAGAACTCGATGGAATCCTTGGACTCTTTCAGTGCCAGTTCCTTGGAGTCCCGGGGGATGAGGATCCGGTGGTCCAGATTGTCCACCTCTGCCTTGATGGCCTCCTTCACGTCCATGAAGTCCATGACGAAGTAATGCTCGTCCAGTGGCCCGCTGATCTCGATCGCGACGTGGAAATTGTGGCCGTGGATCCGGCCACACTTGTCGTGCCCGACGATGAAATGCGCGCTGCTGAACTTGTAAATGCCACCGCCATCGAGTATGATTTTATAGCTCATTGGGAATCGCGCCTAACAGGTTATCACGGGGGATAATGACAAAGTGGGCATAAATTTTTCTCCATTAATCAACGCCTTGCTAAATCGGCAGACTATAATTAGGATTCCTCGAACATTACACGGGTGAAGCCTCATGGACATCCTCGCGGCCGTCATAATCTTCACATGCGCACTCGTAGCGTGCTTCGCGTGCCACGTCCTCGTCTTTTCCCGGAAGGCATCGGGCCAGGTTTCGGGCATTGCATACGGCGTGTACCTTGCGGTGATCTTCGCCGCCGGCATCCTCTTCAACTTGTTGCTGTTCTTCATTGTGCAAGACGGCATCCCCGCCGAGATCCGAACCCCGCCATTTTTCATAGGGATCTCGGTGGTCATCGAGGTCGCGCTCGCGTACACCGCCAACCGGGTCGCAGCGGTCGTCGCAAGGGGACAAGCACGCGCTGGCGAGGAGAAGCCCGCCCGGTACAAGTGCAACGACGACCACGTGGTGAAATCCCGCGCCGAGGCGTTGATAGACAACTGGCTTGACAGGGAGGGCATCGTCCACGAGTACGAGCCGAGCCTCACGTTGGACGGCAACAAGATCAAGCCCGACTGGTACATCCCCGGCGGGGACGTGTACGTGGAGTTCTGGGGTTTCCTGGCACGTGACAACAAGGAATACGATGCTCGCCGGACGCATAAAGAGGAACTCTATGCGAAGCACAACAAAAAGCTCGTGAGCATCACGAATACTGATCTCGAGGATATTAACGTCCGCGTCAAGCAAAAGCTGCTCAATTTCCTCGATGAAAGCGATTTCGGAAGGCCAAAACGCTGCTCCCAATGCGGCGCGGAGCTCGATGACCGGTACCGGTGAAGGCAGGGACATGTTCAAGCGAACGAAACGAATGCCCCGGGTCCTCCTTATCGGTGACTCGATCCGCATGCGTTACGCCCCGCTCGTCGCGAAGATTCTCAAGGATGTTGCCAAGGTCATCATCATCAAGGAAAATTGCGAGGATTCTGCCAAGGTGCTGGCGAACGTCCAGAAATGGCTCCGAATGGCGGAACCAGCCCTGCTCCGGGTCGTCCACTTCAACAGCGGGCTGCACGACGTGAAGCGCGCGTACGGATCGGAGCGCCGCCAGCAGCCGCTCCAGGCTTACATCGACAACTTGAGGCAAATCGTGGCCCTCGTGCGCGCCGGGAGCAGCGCCAGGTTGGTATGGGCCACGACAACGCCCGTCATCTTCGAGCGCCACCACGCGAGGAAGGGTTTTGACCGGTTCGAGGAAGATGTCATCGAATACAACAAGGCAGCTCTTGCCCTTATGGAAGAATTGAATATCCCCGTCGATGATCTGTACGATTATATATTGCGCTACGGGAAGGAACGGGCGATTTCCGGGGACGGCGTGCACATGACCGACGAGGGAAACCGGGCGCTCGCCGCTGCCGTCGCGTCCTACCTGCGCGGGTGCTTGTGACGGCCACCGCGCCCGCATATCAACATCTTATCAAGAACCCTTTTTAGGCCGCGGGCGATCGTCAAGCTCATGAAGCTCGCCATCTTGGGCGCAGACGGCGCCATGGGGCGCATGATCGCGGGAATCGTGACCGGGGATCCTGACATGCAAGTCGTGGGAGCGTTCACGGAACCGGGCGCCCCCACCATCGGCACGGATATCGGAGTCTTGATCGGGAAAAAGGCTATTGGCACGAAAATCGAGGATAGCACCGGCCTGGACAAGAAGATCAAGGCATGCAAGCCCGACGTCGCCATCGATTTTACCGTCGCGAAGGCAACCGAGGAAAACGCCCCGGTCATCGTGAAAAATGGTGTCAAGATGGTCATCGGGACGACGGGCTTGTCGCAGAAGTTCCTCGATGATTTCAAGCTCCTCGTCGAGAAGCACGAGGCCCCCTCCATCGTTGCGTCGAACATGGCCGTCGGGATGAACCTCTTCATGAAGATCGTCGGCCAGGTCGCGGCGGCACTGCAGGGTTGGGACACGGAGATCATCGAGGCACACCACAACCGCAAAAAGGATGCCCCGAGCGGGACGGCCCTGACCATCGCCGACATCATCGCGAAGGCGTGGAACGAGCAGCTCGATGACATCGCGAAGTACGGCCGCTCGAAAGGCCCCGCTCCCCGTGCCAAGGGAACGGCCGAGCTCGGCATCCATGCGATTCGTGCCGGCGACATCGTGGGCGACCACACGGTCTTGTTCGCCGGGGCCGGCGAGCGCATCGAGCTCAAGCACGTGGCACATGACAGGTCGTGCTTCGCCTCGGGGGCGGTCAAGGCTGCCAAGTTCCTCGCGACCTCGGCGAATGAGCCCCGGATGTACTCGATCCGCGAAGTCCTTGGTGTTTAGACCGTTTTTCTTCACTTCCCCGGTTTTATTTAGGCCTAGCCGAAATAAAATATCGGCATGATCCAGGGAATCAAGGTCACGAACCACCCGACGAACGCGATCGTCAAGACGAGCGAGGCCAGCGGCCACTTTTGCTTCAAGACGTTCTCTTCGCCCCGCGATAACGCCATGCTGGCAAGGATCTCCTTCTTGACGCGTGCCAGGATCCAGACGCCGGCCAGAGCGACTGCGGCGAAAACGATGTAATGAGCGATCCACCCGCCCGCCCAGATCTTGTCGGCCCCGCCCATCGCCCAGTCGCCAAAGCTCGCCCAGTACCAGCCACCCGCGCTGCCCTCCGGGGTGAGGCCGATGACGTGGCACACGAGCGGGTCGAGGAAGCCGAGGTTCAGGCAGTAAAATGTGTAGCAAACGAGAAGCGTCCGGAAGGTCTCCGTGTAGCTGTTGCTCCGCAAGAACGATTGCATGCAGATGGCACAGATGATGATGGCGGGGATGAACCAGAAGAAGAACTGGTGGTATAATCCTTGGGCGGTCAACCCCAAAAAGATGCGCGTCGTGGAATCCCAGTTCCCGTCGATCCCCGTGTCGGCGAACCACGTTACCGCGAGATCTATTGCCACCATGTAGAGGAACGAGAAGGCGAACGTGACCACGGGGACGATGTAGGTGCCGAGCACGTGCTTCCTGGCGCCGCGTTCCATGGCCTTTCGCAAGAGAAAGCACTCAAAGGCGACGATGATCAAGAATGCGGGGAATATGAGGTAATCCAGGTTCCAGCGCCAGAAGAAAAGCCAGAGAACGTCGCGGAAGAACATCGCTGGATCCCCCGGCACTTTTGCCACGTCCCAATGGATGAATTTTTCGAAAACAAAGAACCCGGCGACGAAGAAGATGCTGGCGAGGTTCATGGCATAATACGTCTTCGACGTGAAGAGATACTTGATATCTTGCAGTCTCATCGGCCATCGATACTAGGTCGCTCAAAGGTTATTTTAACGCGGTAACGCGATGAAACAGAGATGATACGAACATGATATCGCTAGCCGAGATAGAGGATGCCTACAAGCGCATCAAGGACACGATCAACAAGACTCCCGTGATGACGTCTCGGACCCTGGATGATCGCGTGGGGGCAAAAGTGTTTTGCAAGTGTGAAAACTTCCAGCGCATGGGTGCCTTCAAGATGCGAGGCGCGTTCAACACGATTAGCCAGCTAAGTAACGAGGAAAAGGCCAAGGGGGTTATCACGCACTCGAGCGGGAACCACGCGCAGGCGCTGGCCCTGTCGGCTCGGATCCTCGGGGTCAAGGCCGTCGTGGTTATGCCCAAGGGCTCGCCACAGGTGAAGATCGACGCTACCAGGGGCTACGGGGCCGAGGTCGTGCTCTGCGAGAACACGCTCGCCTCGCGCGAGGAAACAACGAATAAGCTCATCGCCGAGCACGGGTACACGCTCGTACACCCGTACAACAACGACGACATCATCCGTGGCGCTGGAACGGCTGCCTACGAGCTTATAAAGGAGGTGGGGAACCTCGACCTCGTGTTTTGCCCTGTCGGCGGGGGCGGATTGCTCAGCGGGACATCGATCGCAACGAAGGGGTTGTGTCCAGCATCCAAGGTCATCGCCGTCGAGCCCAAAAATGCCGATGACGCCTTCAAGTCGTTCCAGGCGGGCAAGGTCATCGAGAACAAGACCACCAACACGATCGCCGACGGGTTACGAACGAACTTGTGCGAGCGGACGTTTGCCATCATCAGGCAGAACGTCGACCAGGTCATCCTCGTCAAGGAGCATGAAATCGTCGGTGCCATTCGGTTCTTGTGGGAACGCATGAAGATCGTCGTGGAACCTTCTGGAGCTGTATCGCTCGCGGGTTTACTCTCGGGGCAAGTTGCGGTAGAGGGCAAGCGGGTCGGCGTCATCTTGAGCGGCGGAAACATTGACCTCGGAGAATTCTTCCACCTCTTGCAATCGAGGATAAGTGAATGAACCGTCAAGCGATCTTGTAGAATCCCGTGCGCCTATCCAAGATTACATCGTTGTACTCGTTTATCTTCTTGTTTCGCGCTGCAAGATGGGCGATTTCTACAAACGATGCGTGTACACGATCTTCTGGCGCTGTATCGAGTATATCCCCGTTGTATGCCGTTATTTGACTCTTTCCAGTGAAGGTGAACTTGTCTCCGCCTCGCATTTCAGTGCCTATACGGTTAGCCGTCACGGCAAAAACTCGGTTCTCCAGGCATCGTGTTACCATCGCTTTTTGGCAGTAAGGCATTACCAGGTTCGCTGGATGGGCGATCACGTCGGCGCCCAGCAACGCGATGCTCCGGGCCACCTCCGGGAACATCCAGTCGAAGCAGATCATCAAGCCCACCCTCGCTCCCTTGACAACGTGTACGGCGAACGGCTCGTCTCCTGGGGCGAACCACTCCTTTTCCTTGTTGAACAAGTGTATTTTACGGTAGATGCAGACAATACGCTCACCATCGACGAGCATCGCTGCATTATATGCTCTATCACATGAAATCTCAATGAAACCGGCTACTATAGCCGCGCCGGTATCGCGAGATAGCCGGGAAAGGAACTTGGTGGTCTCCTCGCCGGGCAATTCCCCGAACTCGTGTGCCTCGAGCCTCGAAGTGAATGCATACCCGGTCGCGAAAAGTTCGGGAAGCACGATGAGATCCGCCTCGACATGGTTCGCGTCGACGATCTCCATGACTTGCTGGAAGTTTTTTTCCTTGTTCCCGAAGACGGGATCCGTCTGGATATACCCGATTTTCATGCCGTTCACGTCGGTTCCTTTATACCAGATAGCACGGCGCCGGCGATAGCGTCGCAGATCCCTCCATCGAGGATGACGTCCGTGTGCCCCTTGCCTTGGAAAGGCCGGAAGGAACGGACCCCGGCACCTTCGCAGAAGGATTTCACGTCCGGAAAGGGAGTGACGAGGTCTTCTACGCCGTGGAACACGTCCGTCCTCTGGAACGTGCCGGGTGAAAAGCTCGCGCTCGTGACATCGTTCTCCATCGCGTCGCTCGTGATGCAGTCGAGAAAGGAAAGAATGGTGGACACGGGGGTGCAGCGCATGTATTTCAGGATATAGGTCGCGTACGCGTCCGTGAAGCCCCTTGCCTTCACCGCCGGGGCAGTGCGGGAATACTGCACGACGAACGTGTCCCACATTGCACGGGCGAGAGGGGTGATCGATGCCTGGTCTAGCCGATCCCCGCCATGCTGGGAGAGCACGCCCGCGACCTGCCCCTTCATCCGGTCGAAGACCTCCCGAACGTGTCGCACCACGGGCATGACGGGGGCCACGAGGCCGTAGACGACCAGCGACGAGAACCGGCCGGGCAAGCGTTCCAGCAACGAGAGGCCGACCAGGGATCCAAGGCTTGAACCGACGAGGCGCACGTCCCCGTGAACTTGTTCCTTGTCAAGCAACTCGAGCACGTCCGCCTGGATGGCGCCGAACGTGAACGGTCGCGAGAGGGGAGGCACGTCGCCGAACCCCCGGTAATCCATGAAGATGTAGTCGAGGCGAGTTCCATTGCCAGTTGCTCTGCGGTTGAGGCGGGAGAAGAGCAAGTCCCACTGGTGATGGTTAAAGAACGAGCCGTTCAAGAACACGACCGTGGCTGCCGGATCGCCACCCCGGACGTGCTTGAATCGTACATGGGCGCCGTCCCGGGTTTCATAAACCGCGTCTTGCACGATGCAGCTGTGTCATGAACGGGAAAAAAAGGTTACGCATCGACATAGCCGAGCTCGACGAGCTTGGCCATCACCTGACGGACGCACTCGTCGACGCCGTACTTTTCCGTATCGAGCACGAGTTCCGGATCGACGGGCTCCTCGTACGGGGCCGACGCGTGCACCCCGGTGAAATCCTTGATCTGTCCCGCCATCGCTTTCTTGTACATGCCCTTAACGTCGCGCGCCGCGCATGTTGCAACGCTCGCCTTGACGTAAACCTCGACGAAATTGCCGATTTCCTCGCGGGATTTCGCTCGCATCGCGATTTCTGGAGAGATGAAGGTCGCCAGCACGGCCACGTCGTTGCGCGTGAGCAATTTGGCCACGAACGTGACCCGCTCGATGTTCTTGCGGCGATCCTCGGCGCTGAAGCCGAGATCCCGCGTCAATGATTGGCGAACCACGTCGCCGTCGAGTCTCTCCACCTTGAATCCCTTTTGCTTCAATAGCGGAACCAGCGCGTCCGCGATCGTGGTCTTCCCGGAGCACGCGAGCCCCGTGAACCAGACCGTGAACCCCTTCGAGTCGACTTTCCTGTGCGTGTTTTTCGTCATCGTGCATCACGTTTCAACGTGGCAAGGGGATGCTCTTCCCGCGACCCCCCCTTGCCACCTCGATGCCGAAATGGTCCATGATCGTGGGAAACACGTCGTATATCGAGAATTGCTGGATCCTCGCGCCCTTCAACCTCGCGTCGATCACGGTATCTTGCTCGCGGGCAAATTCCAGGTACCTTTGTTTCGTCGTGCCGATGAAAAGGCCTTGCTTGGCATGTACGGCATCGTCGGGACCCGTGTCGTTTTCTTCTAGATAGAGGCGCTTGTGCCCGACCGTGCCGGCGGAACGCCACGCGAGGTTCGCGAAGTACACGAACAAGTCGGGATCGTCGCCGAGGTACCCGTCCGGGTAGAGATCGCCCGAGAGATACGTCTTGTTCCCCAGCAACATGCCATCTGGCCCTTTCATCGCCTCGATCTTGCGCCGCAGCTCCTCGCGCTCGCGGGGGAAATCCTCGCGGCGGATGACGCCCCGGGGCTCCCTGCCCTCCACGTTGAAGAAGACGCGGGCGTAATATCCCCCCCACCCGATGGCCCTCGTGCGCCCCCAGTCCACGTCGAGTTTCTCCGGGGCCGTGACCTTGTCGGGATACTTGTTCAGGTACAAGTAACCTTCCTGGATGAGCCACTCGTTGATGCACATGCAGCCGTCCATAGGCTGCGCCCCGTGGTCGGAAACGACGAGGATCGTCGTGTCATCGGGCACGAGATCGATGATTTCCTTGACTTGCCTGTCGAGCAACTGCTCGTACTCGTCGATGTACCCGCGGTACTCGCTGCCGGGCTCGTGGTGCTTGTGTCGCTCGTCGAAATACTTCCAATACGAATGGTGGACGCGGTCGAGGCCTATCTCCACGTACCAGCACATGTCCCATGGCTTGGTAGTGAGCAAGTGCTTGACGACCTCGTGGCGCTCTTCAGTCATCTTGACCAGGTTCTCGAACAGTTCCTTCTTTTCCTCTATCCGGAAGGAAACATCGAACGTGTAATGGCCGAACTTGCCGAGGATCTCTTTTTTGAGGGCCGGCGGGTGCGTGAACTCGTTGCTCGTGCTGGGGGTGATGAAACACGAGACGAGGTTCCCGTTGAATGGCCGGACGGGATAGGAAGGCGGGACGCCGACGACGATGGACGCGAGGCCATTCTCGCCGAGGCATTCCCAGGCAGTTTTGCCTTGGATGGACGACGAGGTGGCGATCCATGTCTTGTCGTACGTTCCCTTCTTCAGGTGCCGGAACCCGTACACGCCGATCTGGCCCGGCGTCTTGCCCGTGGCCATGCACATCCACGCGGGGATCGTGATTGGCGGGTCCGATGACTCCAGCTGGCCCCGGATGCCCGAGAGTTGCAGCCGCTTGATCGTGGGGATGTTCTGCAAGTGCCGGTCGAAGAAAAGATCCGGGGTCGCGCAGTCCAGGCCAATGACGAGCAGTTTCGGGTTTCCCACGGCTGACCACGCGTCGCTCATTTCACGAACAGGTTATCCTTGAGCTTGATGATTGCTTCCGCGACTTCGGGACGCATTTCCTCCACCGGGATCTTCCCTTCCGACAACATCTGCCGGACGACGCGGCCCTTGAAATCGACCTGGAACTCGGGCCCGTGGGGGCAGATCTTGTCCGACACGACCCCGCCGCATTTCTTGCACTTGTAAAACGCTCGGAAGTTGATCGGCGTGATGCCAAGGTCGGGGAACTGCTTGAAGATCTCCTGCGCGTCGAAAGGCCCGTAATAGTTTCCAACGCCTGCATGGTCCCGGCCGACGATGAAGTGGGTGCATCCGAGGTTTTTCCGGGCAATCGCGTGGTGGATGGCCTCTTTCGGCCCCGCATAGTGCATTTCCGTCTCGAACGTCGTGAGGGCACAGGTGTCCTTGACGTAATACTTGTCGATCAAGGCCTCGTAGGAGGCCAGGATGACCTCGTCTGTGAAATCACCTGGTTGCTTTTTACCAATCACCGGGTTGATGAGCAAGCCGTCGCACACGGTGAGCGCGGATTTCTGCACGTGCTCGTGGCCGAGATGCGGGGGGTTCCGGGTCTGGAATGCCGCTACCGTCTTCCACCCTTTCTTCTTGAAAAGATATCTCGTCTCGCGGGGCTTGAGGTTGTACTTCGCGAAGCGCGTCTTGACCTCCGTGATCAGGTCAAGCTTGCCGCCCAGGAGCCAGGGCTTCTTTTCAAGGACCGTTTTGACCCCCGGGTGATTGAGATCGCCGGTCTTGAAGACACTTTTCACGTAGGTGGTCTTGTCGTATCGGAAGATGTCATCCACCGCGAGCTTGGCCACGATGGCAGGCACGCACCCGCCGGAGACGAGGAGGATCTCGTCCTTGGGCCTCACGGATCGGGCGAATTCATCGTCGACATCGAGGACAACGGGGATAGTCCACGGGACATCGTTCGCCAGACGGGAATGGCCTATCACGCTCTCGAAATCATCCTGGCATTGAAAACCTTCAATGGGTGAAAAAACGCCAAAACAGATATTCTTCACGTCCTTGACCAGGTCGTCGTTGATCGGCAGCGAAGGAAACTCCTTTGATTGCTCGATGAGCACTTGCCGCGTCTTCTCGCCGCACACCCGTTCGACGAGGCGCCCGCCGTGTGGCTCTACCATCTCCTGGCCTCACCTTGATATCAGTCGATATACCCCAGTTTTCGCAACCGATCCTCGATCTCCCGCTCTTCTTCGGGAGTGAATTCTTTCTTGTCTTTTTTTTCGTCTTGTTCGATGTTATCCAGAACCTTTCTCACTAGATAAGTCACGTAGTCGGTAACGGTCTTGAAATCCGTGTTCGGGAGGCGTTTTTCTATCCGTGCATACAACGTGGCGGGAATCTTGATCTCCTTGAAAGGATCGGTCATGATAGCTCATCAGATATTAGTCGCTTTCCAATTATTAGTAATTAACCTTCGCTACTCCTCGAAAAATATGCCTTCGTTTCGGAGGATAAAGGCAATCCAAGTCTCTTTCTTGTCAGCATCGGAACCCGGGGCTTCGAAGAAATAAGTATCGAGGGCGAGAAAGCTTGAAAACTTCTAAAGATTAGGAAATGATGGTAACGATCATGAGCTTCGTGTACGAGTCTCTCAAGTTGACGCTGCTTTTCATCAAGCTACCAAACGCGCTTTTCTCGCTTCTAATAGCATTCAAGATCAAGGGCTTGTCGAAGTACATCTTGAACCACTTGTTTTACTTGGCCTTTATATGTTGGTCAGTGTATATCAGTCTCGACGGCGTGCTCTATGTCATCGCGCCGAATGGCAAGCTTGCCTATATCCTTGCAAACGTCATGCGAGACATCGGGGTACTCATGCTCGCTTTTACTCCCTTGTGTTTCATCTTGGCAAGTTTTATCATCAAGGAGGGGGAGGAAATAGCGTTAAACATGAAAAAAGGTCGCATGATTTTCACCGTTGTCGTGAGCTTCGTCATCGCATTGGTCATGATTCTCACGGACACGATCGTCGTGAGGGATTCTTCGAAGCCCGGGAAACCATTTATCGACCCGTCCTTGCTCCCCCCCACCACGGTTAATTTCAAAGTGACGTTTGATAGCGTGTCACTGCAAGGACAAGCGAGTTCCTTCTTCATCCTCGCGTTCGTGGCCTGGTACGTCGCGAGCGTGCTGCTCATGTTCGTCCAGCAGTCGAGAGAATCTGGAGCGAAAAGAAACAGGACCCGGTTCATAATGATAGGGATGTTGGCGATCCCGGCTGGCATCTGCTATTTCGTCTTGCTTCCCTGCGTCGTCCCCGTCTCGCAAGAGCCCAACCTGCAGCCATGGTTCAACCTGGCCGGGCAGTTGGTTTGGGCCACCTCCCCGGTGCTGGTGTATTTCGGCATGCGTATAAAGGTGCCAGATGAAGTAGTAAAGGTCATGGAGCAACCCCAGAAGGACCGGAGCTAGATATACCCGAGATTCTTGAGCCGCCTCAAAACCTCGCCTTTTTCTGCCTTTCCAAGTGCATCACTTTCTGGATCCGGCTTGTCGGGCTTGTCTTGACCGAGGATCTCTCGCAAGACGAATGCCACGTAGCTGGACAGGGACGTGAAGCCCGTGCCCTGGATCCGCTTCTTGATCTTCTCGGCCAGCTCCAAGGGGATGGTGATGGAGGTGAACGCTGTCGCGCTAATCCTTTCTCGCCCCCGATGCTTTTTCCTTCTCGATCTGCTCGATCTCCTTTTCGAGTTCCTCGAGCACGTGGGTCACGAACGCGGAAGGACTGTGGAACCGTGTTCCCTTGATCCGGTTCTTGATATGATTTGCAAGTGTCTTCGGGATCGAGACCGTCGTGAACTTCTGGGTCATGCGGGTCGGGCCAATGCCTCGGGTGTGGCGGCTCGATCGGCTCGTGATACATCTAAAGCCACCGACGCCAAGCTACTCTCACCGCGTGCGTTAATGAAAGTTTCCATCGGTGAAGCGCCGTGCCCGAAATCGTGAAAATAATCAAGACGATACCCAATTTAAGCGTAGACTTGTTTGAAAGAGCGCTTGACTGCGACAAGTTCTGGATGGCTTGCATCACCAGCCTCGATCGAGCGATCGTGAAGGCCGCCGGGGAGGGGAAGATGCACTGGGATCTAAAAGCGTCTTTCGTCCTGGACCCGCTCGGCGTGGCCAAGATACCGATCGAGATCCAGCAAGACTTGCTCCACGAGGAGGATAGGGCCTTCAAGGGCGAGGGCAAAAAGTACGTTTTTTCCGTCGCTAACTCCAATGCCGCTTCCGCCGGCGAGGGGAACTTGTTCTTCAAGGCTTCGGGTCGGGACTTGAAGATGATGGTCGAGGTGACCCGTCTTGAATTGAAGGCCGGCTTCTTGGACATCGCGGGGCTTGGTAAAGCGATGGTCGTGACACGATTGCAGCAAGAGATGCAGCAGATGGTCATGAACTTGATCGACCTCGCCGGGAAGGGCAAGATCGACGAAATTATCCGTAACTGCTAGCAAGCGATCTTAGAAGATCTTCTGGTAACGCCTCAACGACGACGCTATCTTCTCGCTTAGATCGACCGTTTCCTTCAAAGTATCTATCCGCAGTGACTCACGGTCGATAGCGATCGTTTTTAATACCGCTTGGAAGAATTGCTCGCTGGATTGGTTTGCGGGGGACAAGTCCTCGGCAACAATCGAGTATTTTCCGGCTGTTCGCAATGATAACAAGTTTTCAGCCGGCTCGTCCTTCGGAAC
Source organism: Candidatus Sigynarchaeum calidifontis (assembly GCA_030587475.1). Classification (GTDB taxonomy): domain Archaea; phylum Asgardarchaeota; class Lokiarchaeia; order Sigyniarchaeales; family Sigyniarchaeaceae; genus Sigyniarchaeum; species Sigyniarchaeum tengchongense. Next base: position 15,049 of record JAUQYZ010000037.1, on the reverse strand, counting down.
GATGAGCGTGCTAACGAGATCACCTATCGTCGTCATGAAGGACCCCCACCGGGTTGGGGCACCGATACATTCAAGCACCTGGCGCTCCACGGGGGTGATCTCGTTTCCAACCCACGTTGGTGACAAGATCGTTACTTTCTTGTCGAACCCCTTCAGCAATTTCCTGAATTCCGGGCAAGAGAAGATAAGATAGGCTGACACGAGATCAGTAGGGATGATAACAACCCCCGCGGAACTTTCGAGGGTTTCACGAATTGATTCTAACAATCGGGCTTCAAGGAGGTTTGTTGGCGTGATCTTGATTCCATCGTAAGAACTTTGCTGGCGCGGGCTGCCTGCCTCGTTACCCTTCACGCTTGCACCTTCTACGCTCCGGATCCTCACCTGGTTCTCGATCTCGAGAAGGTACTGGCGCAAGGGCACGCGGGTTTTCACGTCATCGACCGTGATCAACGGGACGTTTTTGAAAAGGGGGTAAATGACCCTTTGGTTCAAATGGAACATTGATACGAGTTGCGTGTAAAACAAATGTTGATCGGTCCGGTTTTCAAAATGGGACGCGTATCTTCCCAACATGTTGATGACGGGGGGCAACTTGAAGGGATTGTAGGAATCGAACGTGCCCGCGAGGACCTTCAAGATATCGCTCAAGGGCTTGTATTCTTGCACTTTTTTCTCCAGCAAGTAGAACAGCTCTAAGTGATACGAGAGACGCTTGGACGGATCGGGGTGATCGATCGAGAAATCCCCGGAATTGTTGAAAATGTAATTGACGGCATAGTTCGTGTCGTCAACGGCCTTCAAGAAAGGGCTTGGCCGGCTACCACAAACGATAAGCGTGATCGCGTGTTTTTTTGCTGAGAACATTCACATCCCTTCGGCATCTATTCGTTAGGAACGCGTGCTGGTAACGTCACGCGTGATTTCCTGCAATTCGCCTCGCAATTTCTTAATATGCATCGATACGTCAGACTTGAACTCGCCGTATGATAGTAGAGGTTGTACCCGGAAGTCGCCGCCGTCCGTGGCCTCATCGAGCACGATGCCAAACAACCGTTTCTCCAGAGTCTTCAATCCCAGGACCTCTCGTAGCACCTCACCTTTTTTAACGGTTATGATTTCGACTTCCCGTTTCTCTTTTTCCTTGAAGTAAATGTATTCATGCAAGATCGACCGGGTCGGTGCTGCGTACGTGCTTGCAAAGATGCCTCGCTTGATCATGTCCACTCGTCTAGGGCGGCCACTCACGAGTATCCAACCGTTCTGCAAATCCGCTTGGATCAAGGAAAGAATCCTGACGAGGCTTGATTCCGGGCCTGGAAATGCCCGTCCGAGGCGGATGCTGATCCTTCCTCCTTCGAGGATCTCGATCGGGAGTGCCACGTTCTCGTTCGTCCTGCCCGTTTTCATGAAATCCGTGCCTACCAGCGAGCTCGCCATGAGGATGATCGAATCTATGAAGGGCGTCGGGATTCCGAAATATCGCCCCATCGACGCGAAGGGGACAAGGCCCGTGGGCACGTCCTCCGTGATGTACCGCGAGAAAAGAGTAGACGGCGAACCGATATCCCGGTAGGGTTCGATGTTCTGGAATGCATCGTAATAGGTCGTGAACTCGCCGCCGTATACCTTTTTTACCCATTCCAGGAAGGTTTCAGGGCGCATATCGAGCTTTTCGGCTATCTTGCAGCGTTCCTGGTCGACTTTCTCGATGATATTCACGACCTCCGGAGTGAGGCCTTCCTTGTAGAAGAGGAATTTTTGCTGCCTGGCGATCGAGCCAGCGTTGAGCACGACTGCGGTCGGGTGTATTATCGCCCCGATGTTGGTGAGGCTCGTGATCTTGATGTCGTCGGCAACATTCATCGTCGGAAAGAGCTCATTGATGAGATAATCCACGTAACGATTATCATGCTCTGGAAAGAAGCAGAAAGGGTTGTCATCCTTGATTTTAAAGATCTTAACGCCGGTATCTTCGATTTCCCTGCACGTGAACAGGAGGGTCTCGGTCTCGCCCACATACACGTCAAGTTCTGGACGGGCCTTCGTTATTATGTTCTTGACCTCGATGGCACCCCACGTCCGCCCGGGGTTCAACAAGATGACCTGGCCATCCTGGAGGAACGGGGCTATCTTTTTTGCGACCTCGGCATGTGCCGAGGCCGGGAGGACTACCAGGATCAAGCAAGCATCGGCGATGGCAGCGCGATAGTCGTCAGTAACCGCTTTTAAGGGGTATGTACCGGCGATCTCTCCTTCCGACGTGATGAGCAATGTTTCCGCGATGTGCTTGACATGTGATAGCGTCCGGTTGAATAAAACAACTTCGTGCCCCCGGCTCGCAAGGTACGCTGCAAACGCCCTGCCACCATTGCCTCCGCCGATGACAGTAATCTTGCGTGTTCTCATTTCGTCATGTCCTTTTCAATTACACGTGATGAGATAATTAACCACGGAATATGTCACCATCAACACGCTTCTTAAATAGATCATCCTAAACAATACCAAAGAATAATCGTGAAAAATTCAGTTCAAGAACCGGGAATGATCAATTGACCTTTTCATCTTCAATTTTTCTCTTCTCGTCCTTAACGATGTATAGCTTCCCGCCAACTACTTCCATCTTGGCAGAGATATCTCCTTTCAATATCATCTCATAGATAAGCTTCTCAGCTTCCGGCAACGTCATGCCTAATTTCTCGGCAAACATTTCAAGCGGCACCGAGCCAGCTTTGAGTAGTTGTGCCACGTACTTGCGCTTGAGTACTGCTTTTTGGACAGACGCAGGTACTTTCTTCACGTTCAGCGCCTTCCTTAATGCATCGTATTCACCCGACTGGTACGCATCTATGATGGTGATGATGATCTTGTTGAATGATTGGCCGCAAGACAACGCTCCGAATAATGATTTTATTTTGGGATGTACTGCTTCGGGCATATCCGTCACGATTATTTCTCCGAGCAGCACCGCATCGATCGAAAGTAGAAAAAAGACGAGGTTGTTGATGACTTGGTTATTCGGTTTGGTTGATTCAAGTTCGGGGATGATGAATTCGATGAGCGTTTTACAAATTATTGCTGCGAAACGGGGGTCTTTATTGATGAAATAGTTCAGGATCTTGCGCGCCCGCTCGACTGCAAACTCGGAATCGCTGGCTATATTCTCTTTAATAAAAATACGCAGAACCTCTTCCCGTTTCACCTGGGACGCACCCATGATGAGCGATACCATGTGCATGAGCTGCTCGAATTGCTTGCTATCATCTTGCTTCATAGCTTCGGATATTATATCAGAAAGTAGATCAGTGTACGCATTAGGATCATGAGCGGCGAGATACATGATAATATCTATGGTCCTAGATTCGGGATTAATGTCATTGAGCTGTTCTAGTTTATTGACGAGAATCTTGTAGATTGCCGGTAAAAGACGAGGTTTATCGATGATCGAGAGTAGGGCAGTGAGAATACCTTCAATATTCGCCTCGTATTTTGGATTGAGTACCTTATCGAGCTCGTTTAAAAGACTGGGCACGATTGCCTCGACCTGGGCATCGCTCTGGGTGAGTACTAAACCCGGGGCTGCTGAGGGAGGGACTGCCTGCGGTGCCGGGGCTGCCGCCTGGGCCGGGGCCGCCGCGGGAGGGACCGCCTGCGGTGCCGGGGCTGCCGCCTGGGCAGGGGCCGCCGCGGGAGGGACCGCCGGGGTTATTCCATGTGTAATTAATGGTTTTACCTCAGCGCTGGATTCCTTTTTTGCAAACCGTTCGCTCAAGATTGAAACAATCTTTTCACCTAATGCAATTATTTTGAGAGGATGTTTTCGCCTGCTGGCATCGAGGTTAAAGGACACGGAATGGAGCGCACGGTCAATGAATTGCATGCTTGCTTGTGCCACAGGATCAAGATTCTCAACGAGAACGGTTATGCCCATCTCTTGTAATTTTTGGATTATGGCTGAATCTTTCTCGTCTATAATGATATCATCTACGACGTTTTTCAGCTTGCTTGCAAGATTGAGTAAAGATGGCTCGATATTAGTCTTTTCAAGGATTTCACGCTCTGCCGCGGGGATGGCACCATCTTTCCAGAAGGGCGACAGCAGAACGACCTTAGACTCGGATTGCTTGAGTGCTTCTAGTAAAGGGTCGCACCGCGCAAGTATGTGAAGGGAGAGAAGGTCGGTCGGGACGATAATCACGCCAAGGGATCGCTCGATGCTCTTGATCGATGCATCGCAAAGCTTGAACTTGCCGATTTCCTCTATGTCTACGATACCGGTAACTATCGCACCATTTTCCTTCTTTTTTTCGTTTTCCTTCGTGATAATGTATTGACGAACAGGAATTTCGACGTCGTCGACCTTCACATGCAATACACGTCCTTCCTCGAACAAGGGCAGCATCGAGTTACCGTCGAAAATGGTTTTAACGGTCTCCTCCCATGTCGCCATCAAGCCTTTCAAGGACGGGTTGAGGCTTGTCATGTATTTGGTGATCAAGTAGTTTAATGTAGAAATCTTGAGTGGATTGTAAAATTCCAAAAATTTACCGAGTGTTTCAAAAATACTCAAGGACTCGATATGGTTTCTTGCCTTGATCTCGAGGAGATTCGTAAATTCCAAGCGATACGTCGACGCCTTGGCAGGGTCCGGGTGATAGAGCTGGAAATCGAGCACGTTGCTACAAATCCAGGTGACCGGGATATCGTCCCTATCGATGATAGCCTTGACGAACGGGCTTTGCTTGTGCCCGAGGACGATGATCGCGAGTTCCCTCTGCTGTGACATGCTCGTTTTTAACCTTTATTGTTCCATCTTCGTGCAGCGTGCCCGGAAAACGCCTTCCATATTTTCCCAGCACCGTGCTTTCATTATCGCTCCGAACACGGCATCGATAGTTAACGTTGGAGCATAGGATTACCAGATGTCCGTTTCCCCAGCGATAAATATAGTTACCTCTTTGGTTAAGTGAAGCGTTCACCTTTTTTTAGGCTCTATAGCACGTTTTCCGGACGTGATTGGAGAACCTAGCGACGTGTCGTTTTAGGATTGATCCAATAAGGTTGAAGGGAGTCAGCGCCCTCTGGTGCTTGTTTATACCGAAAACTCCTCCGTCCGTGGCATTTTCTTAACGAAATCGTCACTTGGCTTGAAACATTCATCGAACACGCGCCAATAATATAGTTCTTCTTTTGAACGCGCGAACACGCCCGGGGCGATCTCGTTCTCCTTGAAAAACTCAGCGTCGCTGATCTGCGTCTCAAGATAATCCCGCATGACAAGCTCGGAGCCAGAACCTTGTGAAAACTTGGCTTTCTTGCGCCATGTAATCTCGTCAGGGAGAAGATCCTTGAAAGTATCTCGGACGATCCATTTCTCGATGAGCGAACCTCGATCACGCTTGATTTTCAGTTGTGCAGGGAGTTTGAAGGCGAATCGAGCGATGTCAAGGTCGAACCATGGCGCCCTGGCTTCGATGCCGAAGTGGTAGGGTATCCGGTCGACCCGCTGCAGGCCCGTGGCGTGCTCCACCTCGAGCAAGTGGATGAGTTCCTCGTCTAGCTTTTCGGGGGCGAGCTTTTTCAAGTACGAGTAACCGGCAAAGAGCTCATCGCAGCCCTCGCCCGTGAGCAGCACGTCCGTTCCATCGTCAATGTTCGTGCATGCGATATGCATTGGTAGCGCGCTTCGGACGAGTGCCGCGTCGAAGGTCTCCAGGCTACTGATCACGTCGGGGATCGCGCGCAACATGTCATCCAAATCGTAATTTACGACGTGCAGGCGCACTTGATCATTATATCGATCCACGAACCGCCTGGCGTTGATCAAATCGTCTGAATCGCCATAAGATGCCACGTATGCATCAAGGACAGGGACGTGTTTCACTGCCAAGGCACAAACGACGGAAGAATCGAGCCCACCGCTCAGCAAGGCAGACGTCTTGGCATCGCGAGGGATCGAACGCATTACGGCACGATCTACCATGGTTCGCAGCTCCACTTCCGCCTCGCGCGCTTCAGTCCCTTGGAACTGCGACTCCACTTCCAGGAAACTGCGGGTGTCATAAAACCGCCGGACGCAAGATCTATGGCCGTCGGTCAAGAAAGCCGTTCCAGGCTCCAACACCCTTAAGAACTTGTCCATTCCCTTGAAAGCTTTTAATTCGGAGGCGATAACGAGTTTGTCGTCATCATCGATGTAGTATAATGGATTCGAACCAAAAGAATCCCGCGCGATGATGATCGCTTCGTTTTCCTTGATGACCAAGGAGAACGCTCCAGAAACCTTTGAGAACGCTTGTACGCCGCCCGTCTTGTAAAGCGACCTTGCCCTCTCCACCGGTTTCGGAGGCTTCGTGGAACCTTTCGCACCCAACCCTGGTTCGATGTTGATGTACCCGTCCAGAACCGTGAATGAAGCGGGAACTTCCTTTTGCGCGTCGTCCACGACGCAGATGTTGTCCTTCTGTGGCTTGTTCAAGTAGACTGAAATGAAGCATCCACCACTATCGACGACCCAAGAGCGATGTTTGCCACGGTGGCTAACTCGCTTGGCAATCTTTCGAATGTCCGCTGGAAGCGGCCCATTGCCCTTGACCTTGTATAAGAAAATGCCTGTCATCTTTGCTCAGAACCTCGATTCGTTGAAGAGCAAGTACCATTCCCTCTTGCCTTGGCCGCGAGCAGCCCCCTCGCGCTCGCCGCGTCGGGTTTGCTCGTGCTTATTCCCAGTGCCTTGAGGCGATCAATCTCAGCGAGCGGCATCCCCTCGGAATCGACGCACCTGCATGCACCGTCGATCAATTTTGCATGGATGGCGCCCTTTCCGGCTTTTCCCCCCTTCAACTGCGGCGCGTCGAGTACTCCATCTATCACCAGGCCCGCTAGAAAGCCGGGACTGGAATATGGTTCTCCGATGCAAGCAGACTCGGCACGCTTCGATATACCGGCGAGCAGGATCACCGCTTCCTCGAGGAGCTCGTTCTTGCGCCGCTGGACGACCGGGTCGGCCGACAACTCGGGAAGGCCGTGGAGGGAATCCTGGACGATCCGGCCGATGATCTTGCAACTCTTTATGACGTCCCCGGGCCGCGCTGCGTGATCTCCCTCGGAATAACTGACGACGTGCATGATGTGGGGGCGCACCGACATCTGCACCATGGTGGAGGCGCAGAGCTGGCCTATGGCGGTCTCCTCGCGTGGTGAGAGGTATCCAAGGCCGGCGCGCGTTTCCTTCAAGATGTTGAACTTGTCATCGATGAGGGGTTGGACGATCTCGATCATGGCGAGCACCCTTGCCAGGTCCATCTTGAACGTGACCCCGGCAGGGGTGTTGAACATCAATTGCTGGATATACGTCCTCACGCCCAAGGACTTGGCCACCCTGGCGACCAGGTAGGCATCGGCGACGACGACGTGATCCGGCGCCATTCGGAGGCCCCATTGGTGCGGATCGTTCACCTCGACTGGCACCCCGCGCTCCGCGTGCCATCGTATCGCGTCAAAATGCTCGCGGATCGCGTCTTCAAGCATGCTCGGACCCCGGCCATCGAGTTCGGAGTACCAGAAGATGGGGACGGCCGCCCATGCGTTGTGTATCGTCTCGACAAACAAGGCAGCGTTGGCAACGAGATCCTGGGTTCCCGAGTAGATGCGCAATAGCGGGTGGTTCCCCCGCTGGCTGCGCCTGAAGATGGCTTCGAGGTCACCTCGCGAGCGTATCGGAGCGCCGCCAGCACCCCCGCTCTTGGTAGCGATGATCTCGGGACGCTGCAGCCATTCTTGTGCGGCTTGATCCGGAGCGATGGAGATCACGTCCAGCACGGACGCTTCTGCGATGGCAGCGATGCCGTCGAGTGTCTCTTGCATGGTCGGGAGTCCGAAGTGTGCCCGCAGGATGGGATAGGGGGCCTTGTAAGCAATGCGCCCGATCAAGTCGCGGGGATATGCCCGGGGTCCATCACCACGCCCACCAGGAAGGCCCAATACGGGCATCACCTCGTCTATCGTTTCACCACCCGTGAAGATCGCCTCGAAGAACTCCATCTTCTTTGCATGTTCCGCTAGCTCGGGGAGGCAACCGAGCAAGAACTTGCGCGGGCGTTTGCCACCATCATGTACAGCCTTCATGAAATCCTCCAGATGCTGCTTCCCAACTTCAGGCGTGAGCCGGTACGAAATGGCAACGATGCCGGCATTGTGTTCGTCAGCAAATTCAAGGACATCCTTGATCTTCACGGCAGGACCGAGAAAGGCGGTCTTGTAACCAACGCTTTCTGCAACCTGGAAGAAGTTCAATACCCCAGCAACATGGATGCATTCCCCGATTGATGCCCCGACGATCAGTTTCTCGTTTAGTTTCATATTGGACTCCCTCGATAGAGCTCGACCTTTTAGCACGCGTTGGAAGCACGCGGTTCACGGATTTAACCAGGCTATACCTCGTTCACCATTTACCAGTTCGAGAACTCGTGAACTTGATTATATCGACGATGATACAACCTCGGCGAGTATAAAGCATCAAACACTGCATGCTCTCTACCATGACCCAAGGCAAGACGGTTTGCGAGTTGATATTCACATAATCATATTTAAGTTTTAGCGTGATTTTTGATTCAAAACCAAAAGAAAGGGATTAACATAACTGAATGCTTGATCTAACCCCGGCTCTGCCATGGGTTAGAACGAAGAACACGTGTTATTTTTGGCCTTTAACTGGTTCATTTTTGGATTTAGATATAACTGACGCCAATATACCAGAAGATCGTTCCGCTTCCCCCAGCATGCTATACGGGCTAAATGAAAGCACGATGGAGCCATGGTAAATGCCGATTTATCAAGCGAGCAGCACAAAAGTAGAACGTATCCCTAGCGAATGCCGGGAAATCGGACGAGATTTAACACGAGATGAACATAAAACTTATTGGAACGATCCGATCGTTAAACGGAGATGATAGGCGTGTACAAGAAGATCTTGGTCGGGGTCGACGGGTCCGAGCACGGGGCAAAGGCTCTGCGAGAAGCGGTGAAACTCGCCCAAACGTTCAAGGCCGAGCTGCACGTGTTCCACGCGATACGCCACCACTATTATATGCCGGTTTTTCCACTGGGCTTCAATCTACCCTACCCGGCGATTTCATTCTCTGATCAATTCACCGAGGAAAAAATGCAGCAAATGTACGGGGAATCGGGCAAGCAGATCATCGAGCAAGCCAGACAGCAGGTCGAAACGATGAAGATCCCGCTAGAGGGCAAGGTCATATACAACCTGGAGATAAACCTTTCACCCGGCGACTTCGTGAAATCGTACGCCAAGGAAAACGGGATAGACCTGGTCATCGTTGGCTGCGAGGGGCACCATTCCCGCGCCAGGACGGCAATAACAGGCACCGTCGCGATGAACATCGTGAACGACGCGCCTTGTCCAGTGCTCGTCGTGCGGTGATCCTCCTTGCCCTTTTTCAAAAACCAAAAAAGGCCAGGGCGGGAATTCCTTTCGACTTGAAAGGCATCCACTATTGATCCCGAAAATGCCATTTTTATTCAAGAAAATGTCGAAGAGTTCTTGATAGAAAGAGCATCTTGTTTACTTGAACAAGCAAAAAAATACGAGTATGTCGAGAGAGAGAGAACGCGGCAAGAAATCGACATGAACGCAAAACTGCTTGAACATCACGCCGAACGTGCCGTGTCGAGTGATCGTGGTTTGTTATATTAACGGAAGTCCCGTCTCTGCTTTTTATTATAGTGAAAAGAATATATTAGCCGCGACGCCCTCGCGGGCCGAGAACGAGATGCGGGTTACTTTACCTCAGACGGCTCCTCTAATCTTCATCATCCTTGCAGCAAGTCATACGGAGGTAACATCATCATCGGTAATTCATATCGTGAAGCCGAAGAGAAATAAGCACCGACATCTACGGAACTGAAAACACGCGCGCGTAGTGTAATAGGCCGGCGGTTACCAACCTTCGCATCGATGCTGCATGACTGCGGCGTGCCGGGACCCCTATTCGTCCTCGATGTCGGCGTCCGGGTTGACTTGCTTCCTCCAGGCATTGATCGTTTCCTTGGGACCGATGCCGATGATGAGGTCATCGACTTTCAACTTGAGATCCCTCTTGATGTCGTAGATCCAATCACCATCTCGCTTTATCGCGAGGATGTGAAAACCCTTCGCGTATTTAGGGGTGTGAACCTCCGCTACCGTCTTCCCATTGAAGAACGATGCGCGAGCGACCACCTCCCGCACGACCGTTTCCCATGCCTCGCTGAAAGCAGCCACGATCACCTCGTGCGTTTCGAAACCCTTGATGACGTGTTCAGCAATGTCCGAGGTAGCGTCGGAAATTAACTCGCACGAAAAAACGATGCGCATGAGACCGAGCAGCTTCTTTGGGTCATCTATCAGCCCCGCGAACTCGAGGATGTCCCTTTCCATGTCCACGATCAAGTCATCGACGAGTTGTTCTTGTTCGACGACATCCTCCGCGATTTCCACGTTGCCGAAGAAAAGGGCCACGAGTGCGAGGTCGATCATCGTGCCCGACATGTCGGTGAGGCGGATGTATCTATCCTTGATCCTGTTCGCGCACGCGGTCGCCTTCTCGTCGCTTGCCGGGTAAAGGTCAAGAGATTGTTTGTTCTCCAGGTCGAAGGAAATCGGCTCATCACTCTTGCATACCTTCTTGAACTCGATCAACGCTGGTAACTCCCCGATCACGATCAACTGGTCACCATCATTGATGATGAAATTATCGTCCAAAAACCAATGCTTTGCCCTGAAAATTGCAATGACTTCGACGGAGTAATCCGCCATGAAATGAATGTCGTCCCATTTCTTCCCTGAAAACGGCGTCCCCTTCCCGACGGTCACCTTGATGATTGGCTCCGGCGTGGCCTTCCAACACAGCTGGAAGAACTGCGCCAGGTGGGTATTCAAGTCCACCACCTTGGCAATGTCAGACAAGGCCTCGGAGATCTTGTCGATACTATAACCGAATGCAACGATCGGTTCGAGCTTCTTGGTTTCAGAAGATTGACCGATCGTTGCTTGCAAGGTCTGGAACGTGAGCAAGTAGGTCATTTCGTTGATGCGCGAGTCGATCTTTTCCGTCTCCGCAGCGAGCTCCCGGCTCTGGAACATGATCGCACTGTAGGCGAGGTCGAACATCACGTCTATATTCATCTTCATCTCTTGAAGGATCTCCTTCAAAGAGAGGGGCATGTACTTGAATTTCTTCTTCAATTTGGACATGTTTTTTTCAACGGGGGGTTGGTCTTATTTATCGGTTCGTCGGGGGTCATAGTAGGAGGAGCATAAACACGATCGTAAGAACGGGGGAAAGCGTGTCGATCAAAGAAGTCGTAATGGGTATTAAAAAATTGTTCGGATCCTTGTTATGCCGGAATATATAAATGGCTCCCAAGTAGAGCATGAAGGCCATGATTACAAACAACGAAAACGCTGTGCAGATGACGACGAAGAGAACGAGGAAAAAGTTACCAAACGCGATCCCGGATGCAAGCGCTAAAAAGACGTTGATCACGAGCATTGCCCCGATACTTAGCGCGAGGGAAGTGAAAAGCGCCAGGAAGTCGGTCTTCACGCGAGGGGTGAACGAGAGCCTTGCAGGTACCAAGCCGATGTACAGGTGGGACGTCATCCTGCCGACGAGTACCTGGCACATGTCGCCGATGACATCGTTCTGCGCCGGCAATATCAATATCAAGAATGGGATCGCTGCCAACATCTCGTCCGCCGATGAGAGTGCCATCCCGGAGAACATCGTTATGACCGTGCACATCAACAGCACGCCAATGGATTCTTTAACTATTTTCTTGAAATAACGCATCTCACGGCACCCCCAAGATCGTGATGGCGACGAACAAGTTCAAGACGATGAGCACGTCATCGATGCTTGTCATGATGGGTGGGACCACGTTGCTCGGGTTCAGCCCCTTCTTGAACGCCAGGATGTTCAACGACGTGGAAGTGGGGATCGAGACCGCCGAGGTCATTCCCATGGTCATGAGTGGGAGCAGGAAAAAATAATGCACCGGCAAGAAGGTTTCGTGGAGTAAGAAGGCGATCCAAGAGGAGATGAAGCCAATAACGACGCTCGTGACCAGCATGAGGGTTACCGTGGAGAGCACGTTCTCGGGCAGGTTCTTTCGCGCAGATCCGATGATGAGGTCACGGGCGACCCTGGCCGAGTACGAGCCAGAGATGTTGCCCCGGGCGGACAGCATCGCGGGTACCATGATGATGAGCTGGCTGAAACTCGCGCGCGGTAATAACAGAAGCGTGAGAAGGAGACCGACGATGATATTGATCAAGATCGACACGACCTCGGAGGAGAACGCCTCCTTGGTGATCTTCCCCATATCATCGCGCATGGGTATTTTCCACCTCACGCCGGTTCAAGAGTAGGCGCTTATTGCTTAATGTAGCTCGTATCGGTTATCTTAAGATATGTTTTGTTTCCATCATGCATTGGGCTATATTATATTTTGCATAATCGCGTCGTGCATCATCAATCAAGCGAAGTAACATCATGCAAGAGCCTGTATTGGAAGCGTACATTCCCGTCGCGTCCAGGTTTTCCGGCTTGATGTGTATCAAGCATCAAGCTTGATGCTCCTGGGTCTCGGAACCATGTTGCTCATATCCGCCATTTTTGCCGTGCCGGTCATCTTTACATATAAACGGAAGGAGGAGGCCTCGGTTGCATCGCGTCTTCATCCATTCCACGTGCCACTCAGGGCCTCCAATTCGATCTCCTTCGAGAAATTTCCGCTTCACAGGCGTCGCGATCTCGATCAGCATGGAAGGCGTCGCTAGCTTCGCAAGACAAATCGTTCAACATCAAATCATTTATTAACACGTGCCCGAGTCTTGTCAAACATGCTGCCGGTAGCTCCCCTCATGATCGAGCACCGCTTGATCGAGCGCATGATCGCGGTCTTGCGGGTCGAGGTCGACCGCTTGAAGAAGGATGGAAAGCCTGACGGCGTGATCATCGACCAGATCGTTGATTTTATACGAATATATGCAGATGAAACCCATCACGGCAAGGAAGAAGATATATTGTTCAGGGAGCTCAAAAAGAAAGACCAGTCCGATGTCGACAAGAAGATGATGAAGGACTTGATTGCGGATCATGTCACGGGGCGGGAAACGACCCGGGCGCTCGTTGCCGCGAAGGAGCGCTATCTCCGCGGGGACAAGGGCGCCTTGGGGGAGATCGCTTCACGCATGGAGTTCCTCGCCGACTTTTACCCGAAGCACATCGAGAAGGAGGACAAGCATTACTTTATACCGGCGATGAAATATTTCTCGAAAGACGAGCAAGACGCCCTGCTGCAAGAGGGGCGGGAGTTCGACTAGAAGATGATCCACCGGAAATACGAGCTGCTCGTTATCGAGAACGAGACCGCCGCGGGCGTCAAGCCAAAGAAGATGGAAGCGAACTGGATGGACTTCTTACAACCGGCTAGATCGAAACCCCCTTTCATTCTTCCTTCGGCGCTTCCCTGATGGGCTTGCCGGTCTTGTAGAGCACGCTGGTCATGGTGGCGACCGTCTTCTTCTTGCCGCCCTCGTCGACGTAGATGTCGAAGATGTAGTAGCCGATCTTGGAGGATCCCGACAGCTCGCGGCCCTCGACGTGCAGCGTCTTGCCCGGGTCGGGGCTACTCTGGTAGCTGATGTTGCACTCCACAGCGACGGATAGGTTGTTGTTATTGTTCCCGATGACCGAAAACGCCGCGTCTGCGAGGGCATAAATCGCGCCACCATGCGGACGGCCGAAAAGATTCAGCGAGCTCAAGTCCAGCACCATGTGCGCCTTGACCGTGGTCTCGGTCACGTCGTCGAGCACGATCTTGAACTTGTTGGCGAAATTGTCCCGCTTGAACTGCTCCTTGATGATGTCAAGGTTGTTCATGATGATCCTCAATGTTTTCGCGAGATAATAAACGGCGGGCCGGGTCACTTGCCCAGCCGCTGCCGGACGAACTCGACGATCTTGCCACATGCCTCCGCGGCTACCTTCGTGCGGCGCGAGATCTCCATCTGGAAGGCATGCTGCACCCCGGCCCATTCTTGCAGCGTCGCTTTGCCGCCGCTGGCCTTCACCTTCTCGACGAGACGCGTGGCGTCGCTGTATAGCGATTCGGAGGACGACACTTGCACGAGCATCGGGGGAAGGCCGCCCAGGTCGGCGAAAAGGGGCGAGAAGCCGGGGTCTTTCGGGTCCGTCTTGGCCTGGAGGATGAGGTTCTGAATGACGACGCCCATACCGCTGGTGCCGAGCACGGGATCGGAGGGCATGTTCGGGAAGATGGAAGCCCCGCCCATGGTCAAGTCGGTCGGCGGGGACATGAGCACGGCCCCCGCGGGCGCCGGGAAGCCCTCGTGTTTGGCCCGGACGAGCAGGAGGAGCGCGAGGTGGGCGCCCGCCGACTCGCCGCCGACCACGACGTCGCGGGCGGCGACGCCCGAGGCGAGCAGCCACTTGTACGCGGCCGTGACGTCGTCGATCTGGGCCGGGTGGACGTGATCGGGGTAGAACCGGTAGGAAGGGCTGAAGACGCGCACCTTGGCGCCGGTCGCGATCGTCGCGGAGAAAGCCCGGGATGCCTTGGGCGAGCCCGTGAACCAACCTCCGCCGTGGACGTACATGAAGGCCTTGCCGGCGCTGGCTCCCGGGACCGTGCACCACTCGGCGGGCACGCTGGTGCCCACGTCGACTTGCTCGAATTTTGCCCCATCGGGCAGCCCGTGGCGCTTGACGTGGCCTTCTGACATCTTTTCCACGACGTACTGGGCCAGGGGGGCAAACTTCTTTAGCATTTCCATCGGGAGGATCCCGTCGACCGCCACCGGGTCGATGGTTTTCAGCTGGTAGGCGCGCTCGCTGATCTTCCGTAACCGGCCGTATAATGCATTGATCTTAAAAACGTTCATGCGATGCTTGATACAGTAGACGAGGACATGCTTGATAGCGAGTCTTTCGTCCTCCTTGGCGATTGCAATGGTTTCCGGGGT
>JAUQYZ010000331.1 GCA_030587475.1 Candidatus Sigynarchaeum calidifontis | reverse complement strand
GAGGCAGGGGAGGAGCGCGAAGATTCGCGGGATCTCGGCGAGCAAGTTATGGCAAGCATCGATCATGATCACGTCCTTCAATCCGCTCAGCGATGGAGGGAACGATGTTATCGAGTTCTTTGACAACTTGAGCCTGCGGAGGGTACTTAACTTGCCGAGCGATGCGGGGAGCGCAGCGAGCTTGTTCGATGATAGGTCCAACGTTCTCAAGACCGGCAAGTTCCCGATGGTGTCAGGGAGCGCGGCCAGCTTGTTCTCGGACACGACCAATCGCTCGAGCATCTCGAGGTTCCCGATGGAGCCGGGGAGCGATGCCAGCTCGTTGCCTCCCAAGTGGAGTTCCCGCATGAATCGCAGCTCGCCGATCTCCTCGGCGAGTTCGGCGATCCCCCGGCGGTTTAGATCGAGCCGGAACACGTGGCCGTCGTGTTCCCAGATGCTCCGCCTCCGGCCGCGTCCTTTCAAGATCGTATGGATGTCGATGCCCGCTCGATCCTCGATCGCCGCGATCGCACGCCGCTCTTCGTCGTTCAACACGTGATCGACACCCGACGCTAGATCATCACGGATCGGTATCAACCCGATCGCTTGCTTTCGTTCATAAATTCTGGTCACATGAGATAGTAACGGGGTTTAAATCGATTCGCGAGATAAAATGAATGGCACCGTGTGCCATGCCGAGAGTCGGCAATCATGAAGAACGAGCAGCGCGTCTAGAAACGCTTCGGAGGGATCGGTGGTGCATCCAGACCAGATCGATCGGTTGATCGACCAGATCGTGAGCCTCGTCGAGCAATGGCAAAAGAAACAAGATCCAGTTTCCAAGGACTTGATCCTCGCGAGGATGAGTAATCTCGGCCTGGAGAAAGAGACCCGGACGGAGGTCATTGATCTATTGACACGTTCCGGCGTCTTCGTCCTCAAGCATGATGGATACGCGATCACGAAGACCCGGCTCGCGCCCGAGGCCGTGGATGTGCTCCGGCGCTCGTGGAAGATGAAATATGGCCCGGATCCATACAAGT
Source organism: Candidatus Sigynarchaeum calidifontis (assembly GCA_030587475.1). GTDB lineage: Archaea > Asgardarchaeota > Lokiarchaeia > Sigyniarchaeales > Sigyniarchaeaceae > Sigyniarchaeum > Sigyniarchaeum tengchongense. The sequence goes on along the minus strand of JAUQYZ010000331.1, from coordinate 5,740 downwards.
TACTCGCGTTCGTCAAGAGATGGAAGGACGAGATCGGGGCGATCGAGAAGGATGCGCTCACGGCCTATTTCAAAGAAGTCGACATGCCATTCTATGCCCGGATACAGCTCATCGAGCTGCTCAAGGCAAGGCGCGTCATCAAGATAGAAGGAAATGCGATACACGTGCTTCCAGGCCAGCAATTCCCGGACGACGTGCAACTCTCGCGGGTCTTGATCATCGATCACTCGCGTGAATCTCTGCTCGATCCGCTCCGATTCCTCGACATTGCACACGGGTTATTTCGTAATTGGCAAGACCGCGCGATCCACATCGCAATGCTAATCGAGGATTGCTGGTACGCGGGCTTCACCTCCGCGGTCGAGGTCGGGACGATCGGGAAGATGCTCGCGGATGAGATGTTCTTGAGGCGTAGCGGCGACGCGTTCTACTGCTTCTTCTTGCAGCGGGATGAAAACAAGAAACGCGCCCTGGTGGAAACGACCATCTTCGACCTCGTGTTGGAAGGTGTAGATTCAAGCCGCAATCTCGATATAAGCAAGTTTTCCAAGACTGCCCGCGATATCTTGAACCGGGAATGGGACGCGGCGAGATCTACCTGGAGTGCCCGTTCTATCGACGAGATATATTCTGATTATTGCAAGCTCGCGTCTCGCTCCGTCGAGAGAAAGTCGGGCTCGCTCACGGCAGGGATGAACTTGTTTCACGTCCCGCCTGGCCAGCACAAGGAGCTCCTCGTCGCCATGCAGCGCGGCGGCCTGTTGAAAGACGACGGGACCGATGGTGGCATCAAATTCCCGCCTGAAATAGTGTCGTCTGAGGAATTCGAGAGATGCTTGGCATTGGGAAGAAAGAATCGCGACGTCGCGGAATCATTCATCCCCGTTGACGGGCTCGTCGAGCAGCTAGTAAAACCTCGCCTCGCTGTCTCGCCGTGGCGAGTCTCGCTTTACCAGATAAGCCAGGCAGTTGCATCGTGGGCAGTGCACCCGTCCGTCGTCGTCGATCGCATCGTCGCGCGTGTCCGCAAGGAAGGCATCGCGAGGATAAAAGGATTCGAGATGGTGAGCCTGCTCGCGCCCGTCGACGAGACCGCGTTCCGTGCCACGATCGCGAGATTGCTGCAGCGGTGGAATGATGACGAGAGGCGCAGCGAGTTCGCGCCCGACGAGTTGCATGCCGAGATGAAAGCGGCGAACTTGGCCAATCGAGAACAGCGTGACCTCGCCATCCTCATGTTAAAAAGGATCGGCATCCTCCGGGAGAAGTTCGGGAATCGGCTCTCGTTCCACAAGCTGCCTCTCGATGGCAAGATGATCACGATAGCCCTGGCCCGCGCCAGGCGAGAGCCAGGTCACGACCTGTTGTCGGAGATCGTCGCCTACTCCTTGCAAGACGTCGAACGCTTGACCAAGGCGGAGCTCATCGGTCGCCTCGAGCGACTACACCTGCGAACTCGTGCGGGGATCATCTACGAGACATTACGTGCACATCGCATCGTTGGTGAAACGGGCACGAGCGGTACCGCGCGCCTCGTGCTGAATTACAAGTCGATTAACAAGGACTATCTCCACGTCATGTTCGAGGCAGCCGGGATCCACGAGGCCCTTCCCCCGGTGGAACCGGGAGCGACCGATCTTGCGGGGGCAAGCGACGGCAAGCTTGGCTTGGCACGCGAATTGCGGGATGCCATCGTTCGCGCGTATCCCTTGATACCAGAACACGACATCGCTGCCATCCTTGCAGCGCACGGGATCTCGGGCGACGGGTCACTCGGCACGATCGTGTACGGGGTGCTCGCCTCCGGGCTGCTCGCTGAACGCATGACCGCCGCGCTCCAGGAACGCTTGTATCAAGTACTCGTGGCCATCGTCGTCAAGCATGCCGACGAGATGCGGGCGCAATCTGCAGCCGAACCGAGACGGGTCGATCGCGCGAAGGATTGGCTCATCAAGGGAGAGTTGTATCCCTTCCAGCGCGAGGCAGTGGAGTTCCTCGTCGGCGAAAAGAACGCCATCCTTGCGGATGACATGGGCATCGGGAAGACCGTGGAAGTGATCGAGTTCATGCTCCGGGAACGCGAGGCGGGCTTGCTTCGGAAAGCGCTGGTGGTCGTTCCACTGTCCGTGCTGGCCCAATGGAGAGGCGACCTCGAATCGTTCGCGCCGGGGTTCCACGTGAGCGTGATCGATGGCGACCTGGAGCGCCGGGCCAGCCTCTGGAACGACGAGGCCGAGATCCATGTCACGAATTACGAGAAGGTCGACATGGATCATGGCAAGGGACTGGTGAAAGACGGCATGTACTCGCACGTGATCGTCGACGAGGCGAGCATGATAAAGAACCCGGACACGTTCCGTTCCCGTGCCATCAAGGCCATCTCCGCGAGCGCTCTATCGCGCATCGCCATCACCGGCACGCCGCTCGAGAACCAGCTGGATGACGTGTGGGCGATCGTCGATTTCGTGAAGCCAGGCTTCCTCGGCTCGCAAAAACATTTCAACACCAGGTATGGCATCTTCAAGCGGAACGCGATAGCGACGAGAGATGACCCCCGGTACGAGAAACTCCTCGCGGAGATCCGCGCGTTCTTGTGTTACACGAAGATACGCCGCCTCAAGGACGATGTCGGCATCACGCTGCCGCCTCTGGAGATCCACACGTACAAGGTGGACCTGGAACCGGAAGTGAAGCGACGGCACGACGCCGAGATCGCCAAGATCTCCGACACCGTGATCGCGTGCGGGGCAAGAGGCACGGAGCGCCGCCGGCTCAAGGCGGAGGGCATGAAGGTCGAGAAAGGCCAAGTCTTCCGGGTCCTCGATGCCACCCTCAAGCTCTGTCTGCATCCTGCCCTGGTGCTCAAAGGACGAAAGCCAAGAAATGCGAAACTGGAGATGCTCGTTGATATCGTTCAAAAAATACCGCTAGACGACAAGATCGTGGTATTCACGGAGTTCAAGGAAGTCGCGATCATGATCGGCGATGCCTTGCCGAGATCCATCGTCATCGACGGGTCGTTGCCAGAAAAGACGCGTACAAAGCGGCTGGACACGTTCCGTTCCGATCCCGAGTGCCGCATACTCGTGTGCACGCGCGTGCTCGGGATGGGAATCAACCTACAATTTGCCAACTACATCATCAATTACGACATGCATTACAATCCCGCGCGCATGAACCAGCGGGTCGACCGGCTCCACCGCATCAAGCAGACCATGCCCGTGTACGTGATCAACATCATCGCCCGGGACTCGATCGAGGCCATGTTCGAGCGGATACACAAGCGCAAGCACTGGCTCGCTTGCGAGATCATCGAGGGGAAATACGTCGAGCCGAAGTTCTCCAAGTCCTTGTTCCTCGAAGAACTGGCCGTGGAATTCGCGGCATCTGACTCTCTATCACATCACTCCCGGGGTATGGCTGGCATATAGGGGAACTTATTTTTCGTGAACGTTCCATCCGGGTTAGACGTAATAACATCTTTATGCCCCAGCCAATCCAGTTCGGGGATCGGGTGGTCCACCAAACCGGGTTCGGGAAAGACCTTTACTGCGGGGAAATCAACCTTGGAGAAGTCGAATGGCTCATTATAGGTCTTGATCTCTTTGACAGGAAAGAACTTTTCTCGGTTCTGCTTCAATATTTCTTCCAGAATAGTCATAGTCTATACCTCCTATTAGATTCAGCACTTCTATTCATATTCCGAACAAATACGGTTATTTAACCTTTTTCCATGAAAAGAGTGGTAGCTCTATACGAACCATTCTTCTTCCTGAATGAAATTATTACATCCTTCGAGTTGTTTATAAAGATCCTGTCGAAATCCAATAATTCGGCGCATATCTTCACCAATTTTTCAGCGGTGAACCCGGCGCGGAAGGTGGCGTAGATAATGTGGTCCTTTCGCTTGAACGGGAACGCGTATCCATCACCGTGGCGAAACCAATGATTCGACCTTCTCACGTTTGTGAGGCACTTGCCCGGAACCTTGATGACTAACAATCCATCCTTTACTAGCATTGATTCCATTTTTCGAATTATTACCTTCCGCTCCTGGGGATCAGGTATGACATTCAATACGTTTGTGCAAATGATAGCGTCGTATTTTTTATCACTCGGTTCGCTAAAATCCATGAGTTGAATGCCATGTTCCTTGATAAATCTCTCGTGACGACTTAGGATTTCATTGATTTGATTCTGGGTCTCAACCACGCAGACGGTCTTGAATAGTCTAACAAGACGCTTGGTAACGAGTAGATATCTCCCCGCGCCGAAATCTACGACATCGGTACACCCGTATTCGAGAAGATATGGAAACACGAGTTTGGAAAAGAGCTTTGATACTTTGTAAGCCCGTGATGACATCTCAGGAACGATTACCACGGTTCTCAATTACACACGCTCGCTATACGATAGGTCTTGAGATCTTCGGTGAAATCAACTTTCGAAGATAACACCCGTATTTCTGTTAGTTGTCCTTCTTGTGTATGAATAATTTTGGCGGTAACTTCATTCCTTGCAGTAATGGGCATAAGTAAAAAGATACTGAAGAAAAAAACGGCGATAGTGACATTTATCGAATTATCTTGTCTTGAAATCAAAATATAGATAGAGAAAACAATTAATGAAGCCAGGTAAGATATAATGAAAATATATCGCAAGATCTGTTTTTTCCGGGCTAAGGGAAGGACAAGTGGCACGAGAATCACAAATATAATACATACGAAACACCATAATCTCATATATCCATCCAGGAGGTTCGGAAGGATATAGGATTGGATAAAAAATGTTACCAAGGTGAATGGGATATATGTGAACGAGAGGAATAAGATAATCATCAAAACCCAGTAGTAATTGAAGTAGACGAACATCAGTTCTTTCGAAGTATCGAATCTCTGGTTATTGTCTATAATCCTGTAAAACATCTTCATAAAAAGCTTCTCCTTGTTAATGTTTTTCACGCAAGCCCCGTTAACATTAGAAGGACAATTTGTACTTGTTGAGGTATTGTCACATTTACCATCCCAGAATTTTTTCATTTCGTCGATGATATTTCCATCAATTGATTTCCTGAATTGGAAATAGCGAGAATCGATCTTGTTATCGATTGCTTTAACTATGGAAAGAAAGGTGATAATACCAGCAATCAAGGAATTTATCATAGTAAGGGCAGCCATCTCCAATCGCATCCCGGTAACTAGGAAGATGTAAAGACACACATATATAGCATTGAAAAGAATGAAGGTAGTCGTCTTATTCCCAAAAAAATCTCTTATCTTGCCCATAAGCCATCATTAGCTTTATGTTCATTTCCACTCTTATGAATCGCTATAAAAAAAGTTAGTTCTCTCTCGAGTAAATGAACGGGCAGCGCGCGGGCTCGTGAACTCGAGACTGGCTAACGGAGACCTGGTTCTTCATCTCATCGCGCGCGCCGCCGCACCAGCACGTCCGTCCACTCTTGCAAGTCGGATCCCGGCGCGGGCATGCCGCGGGCTTGGAGCTGGATCACGTCCCAGCCCTCCCCGGAGAGATAGGCGAGCGCGTCGTCGATGGTCCCGCTGACCAGGACGAGGGGCTCCCTCGCCGCGGTCAAGATCTGGTATGCCTTCGCGTTGGGATAGTACACGAGGCTCAAGACGCGGCAAGCGGCGCGAGACGCCCCGGTCGTCCCCCGCGTGGCTGCTGTCTTGCCCTTCCGTGCTTCGTCGATGCGTTCTTGCCACCATGCCGCGTCGTG
>JAUQYZ010000316.1 GCA_030587475.1 Candidatus Sigynarchaeum calidifontis | reverse complement strand
TGAATCTTGGCGGGCTACGTTCAAAGGAGAAGCTGAGCGGGCGCATTCGTTCCGTGGAGCGCATGCGGAATGATCCGGCGTTGCAGCCCAACAAGAAAATAAAAGGACGACATCGCGCGAACGTGTACTTTCGAAGAATGGCTGGGGCGGATTTCAAGGCAGATTATTCCAATTGCAGCATCGAGGTGAAAGCAAAGGCTTAAGAGGAAGGTAAAATAAAAAGAGGTGATTTATCATTCGACGCTAAAACGAGCCCAAGGCACTAAAAAATAAATTTTCTCGGAATTAGAAAAAAAGGGAGATGAATGTGAATTCTCATGCCCGTGGTTTAATGTAGCCGAAGTAAGTTAAAATAATGCCGACGACCGCGGATATCCAGGCCCCGAAATAGAATACCGTGTAGCCCGCATTCTCGACCCCGAGCGATTCCTGGATGGGTATCATGACTTGATCGAGCAAGAAGAACAAGAACGTGAGGATGAAAAACAAGGCCTGGATGCTGAGGGCCTTGAAGGCGCCCTTGAACTTCTCGTTCGCTGCCCGGTATTGAGCGAGCGCGTGCGTCATGAACCGCGAGTAGACGAAGAGCATGTCCAGGAACACGACCAGGAACACGATGATCGTGTAAAGGGAATTGATGGCATCGCTCGTCTCGAGCACGAAGCACAGGACGGGGATCGTGACGAGGAAAACCACGTTAACGGCGCGTTCGCCGCCCTTGTATTCCTTCTCGAACAGCATGACCCGCAGCACGTACGAGCAATACAGCGCGATGGCTACGAACACGAAGAGCAGGCGGAAGTCGAGCACCATGCGGATCATGTACGACGCGAAATTGGAGATGACGATGGTATCCAGCCCGAGAAATGCCGAGAAGATCTTCGCGAGCCACGAGATAACGACTCCTATCGTCCAGTTCAAGAAGACCATGAAGAGCAAGAACGCCGGCCTGTTCCTTCCCTTCTGGAAGTACTTGGCAAGGGCCAAGGCGGTCATAATCGCGACGACGACGATAACGCCGGTCTCGAAATAGAACCCGTGTACCGATGTAGCCCCGAGTTGACCGATCATACGAGCATCACATGCATTCAACGTGTTTAGTATTATTGCTCAAGGGTGTAGAAAAAAGGAACGGTTGTACTGCAAACGAGAAGAGAAGGGGAACTAAGGCATGTGATCGATTCGACCTAACATCCTTTCTTTTCGAAGCATTAGTACAGCAATCATCATCGCGTTGAAACGACGGCGGGCACGTCGACATGTCGTGCTCTTGCACTTCTTCTATTATTTTTTTCGAAAGAGAAAAAAGGGATTCAAGCGAAGATCTTGCGGCCACGGTACATTGCGATGGCGGCGACGATCCCGATGAAGATGCCTTGCGTGGTCGCGAGCCACTCGCCCGGCGTGCCCATGAGCATGTCAAGCACGACGTTCTCGCTCGACCAGATGTAGTACGGGACAATTTTCTGCCAATACAGCGGCCAGTTGTTCAAGATGCGCATGTTATTGGTGATCGGGATCGTGAACGTCTCGAAGCCATCCTTGATGGCGACGAGGTCGCCGAGCCGCTGCTGGATCTTGGTCGCATTGTTGCCCTGGCTGAAAAAACCACGGATGGGCGCGAGCACGATCTCGGGCACCCCGCTGCTCTTGGCTATCTTGATTTGCTCTATCGACTGCTCGTAGACGCCAGGCATTTCGATCTGGGGCGTCTCGCCGGCTGTCAGGTTCACGTCGTACCACCAGCCCACCCATGGAACGAAGCCAGCGCCCCATTGTTCCACCCCGAGCTGGCAATGCTGGACGAACTCGTACCGGGAGACTGGATCGGGGTTGATCATGTAGGTCATGAAGCCGTACTGCGTCCAACGTAGCTCGGTCGATACCGTCCGTTGTGCGATGTCGAGGTCGTGGTCGGCCTCGCCGTCCATCGCGTCGAAGAGGATACCGGACATCGAGATGAGGTGCGTGGAGCAACTCGTGTTCTGCTGGAACTCGTCGAGGATGCCCTGGTAGGAGCGCACGGCGAGATCGTATTGCGAGCGTGAAATCGGATACTGTCCGAGTGGCTGATAATTTGGCCCCTCGACGTCGAAGGACAGGCCACGAATCGTTGATCGCACGGTCGAATTGAGCGTGGCCATCCAGGCCATCATTGAATGGATAGACGCGTTCATCTGCTGGACGTGGTAGTATGAACAGAAATCTTGGCTATTGTAATCGGACGGGTCGCTACGGGGATTGATACAAAAGATAAGGCTCACGCCGTATGGCGCCCACTCGTTAAGCATTCTCTCCCAATCGCTCATGTCGCTATCGAACGCGTGGTCGTCAATGCTACAATAAAACGACGCGTTGAGTTGGGCATAAAGGCTCATCTCCGCGATCCCGTCGACCGTTTTATAGCCGCCGGGTGTGAAACCCATCGTGGGAAGCCCCCAGAACGAGATCGAGAAGCTTGACTGGTGGAAGTCCCGGACCGTGTATGCCTGGCCGAAGCCGACGTACGACCACGACGTGATGCCCGCCCAAGCGATGCTGGCGACCAGCGCGACCTTGAAGACCTTGCTCCTCGGCAAGGCAGAAAAGCCCTCGGCGAACCGCCCGGTCGCGATGTTGCGGACGAACAGGAAAACCTGGAACGCGACGTTGAGGAGCATGATGCCCACGAACGCCGCTGAAACTATGACGCCAGGCAGATTCAAGGCGATCGGGCCTTCCACGAAAAACCGGGTCATGGAATAGCCGCACGCGGCGACCATGGGCACGAAGCCGAAGAACGAGAGCGGGTGGTAGTATTTCCAAGCGACGAGCAGCGTGATGGCGAACAAGAAGCCGTTCACGAGCCAGTAGAACGCCGTGTAGGCACGACTCGTGCCGTGGACTTCCAGCATCCACGTCGCGGCGAATTGCGGGATGAAAAAGTAGAACCCCCACGCGACGAGGCCCGCGCGGGAGATCAAGCTCGCGAGGCGGGCTCCCTTGCCGAAGGCCAGGCGCTCTTCGGGCGGCAAGTCCCGCTTGCGCCGGGTTTCCGCGGTCGATAGGCCCGGCGCGTTGGCACCCGCGCCCCGGCGTGCCCGGGCCTGGCCTTCCTTCAGCTCGCTGTTTGCATCGAAATCGATCATGGATCGAAGTCCGACCCGGGAGTACAAAAAGGCATGGTACTTGCAAACCCATGCCGCAGGGCGAAATAGAAAAGAGATGGGCAACATCGAATCGAGCCTTCGTTACCGGTTCCGGATCTTGAATGCCAGGCCACTGAAGCACGTGCGGATCTTGTGGCACGCGCTTTCAAAGAACTTTCACGCTTGTGTCCCGCGGTCAAGGTTGCACGTACGGGGGGTCTTCCATTTTCCACATATCTCTTTTTATCTTAAGATAGGTAAGTTTTTGCTCTCCTTAAATCCGATAGCTTTGCGCGCAACCGGGCGATCTTTTCCTTCCATTTAGCACCAACGTGCATGATGATTGATATAGACGTTCTTGGCTTCCGTTTCTTAGCCATGACCTCCTTGGCGGCTTCTCTATCCATCGTGGATAGAATCTCCATGATTTTATCGCGATTTTCATCCGGTTTCACGAAAACCAGATTTTCACCATGTACGAGCAGATAATGAC
>JAUQYZ010000288.1 GCA_030587475.1 Candidatus Sigynarchaeum calidifontis | reverse complement strand
ACTGATCCCACTTCCGCCACCTGACACGGCGGCCAGGGTTTCCACGTGACCTCGTTCTCCCGGTCACGTTCCCCGGACGTGCGGGAACGTGCTTTGATTCGATAGCGAACAGCATCTCGTGATCAGCATTCTGATTGCAATCCATCTGGCTTCACTTGCTCTCATCTTGCCATCGAACGAAAAAAAACAAGCTCATGTTTATAAAGAAAAGGAATGTAGTAGATTTATTGGATCTACGGACTTAATCAATACTTAAAATGTAATTCTCTCATCTGGTATATGACAAAGCGAGGTCGATTATGATACAACCACGATGTTCAGATCCAACGCATAACCAGCGTCCGTCAGCCGAAGCGGCGATGCTCCCATCCAATCCCATGTTGAAATCATCCGGATTGCTCGCTGCGACGAATAAAGGTACCACGGACTCCACGATCTCGTTTGTAGCTAATTGAACAGTACCACCAGGATTTATCGGCTTCTCCAGCCTGCCCAACCTTCCGCCGCACGCGTGGGCGACGTCCTCTATATGAATGCCCTCCACAAGCCCGCCCTCGTGTAATATGGCCACGATACCAGTCTTCCCGAGAAAAGTAGCACCTTGTGCCCCCCCGGTCCCGCCTTTCTTCGCGTCCCAGCCCTCTTCAAGTTCCTTGCGCAAGTCGTACCCGATGATGCCGCCCCCAGCGAGTCGGAGTCGTTCACGTTCCCTATTACCCTCACATACCATCTTCACCACGACCTCGTATGCCCGGGCACCCTCACCGCCACAAGTCACGAGCCAGCGCCCATCGGCGGAAAAACCAATCTGGCATGTCGTTTTAAATGCCATCTCGTGCGTTCGTCGGTCATCGCTCGCGTAATCTGGCACGCGCCGGACAGGGAATTCTGCGACGTTCATCGCTGTCCATTCTCGCGTGTCGACGGCCAGGATTGGATCGACGACATCATCAAATTCGCCCATTCCACAAGCAATCCATCGACCGTCAGGCGAGAACGCCAACGAATGCACGCCGAACCAGGAACGTACGTTGTGCACGTCATAGATACTACAACGACCTCTATCGTACGGATAGGTAAAAGTTGGCGCGCCCCGCCACGGCACATAAGGGCGTCCAGCAGTAGCAAGTTCGACCTCGCCTCGCATTTCTCCCGTCATGACATCCCATCCCCGCACGAACCCGTCGCCTCCGCTACTCGCCACGAGGCTCCCTTCTGGCGATGCTGCAACGACCGCGCCGGATAGTGGCCAACCCGTGTCGCCGTGCCCTTCTCCTTTCTTCGTGCCGTCCTTGTACCAGCGCAATGACCCCGTGGCCATGTCCCATACGTAAATATTACCCTTTCGATCGCCAGCGATAAGTGCCCGTCCATCAAGCGTGAAGGCAACGCTGCGAATTACACGCTGCGAGTCTTTTACATCGGAATTGACGCCACCGTGCAACCTTCCATCCCAAGACAACTGGCGCATTCGCTTCCCAGAGAGGAAATCGATCAAGCTGACGCCATTACTTCCTCCCGTGGCGAGATATCTGCAATCCGGTGTGAATGCAAGTGCACCTGGTCCAGCAATTGATGCACCGATACGATGCACGGGAAATCGCCCCTTGTATTCCTTGGCGGCACGCACGAGCGCCAAATACCGCGGCGCCCAAATATAATCCTCGATGCCGCCATGATCCTCATCCATAAATACTATATTGCTGCACAATCTTATATATTTATCGATGGAACTCGCATCATCGAATTTCAATAAAAAATGCAAGGATGTAGCAAAGATGGAAGAGATGAGAACCCTCAAAGATCTTTTTATGGAGGCCGCACGTGGCAAATACCAGTGGCGTACTGCACGAATAAATCGAATCGCCCGTCGACCGACAACTCATCGATGTCTATAGCCGGGTTCAATCCGAGTGCCCACGTGCGAAAATCTAGAACATTCCCGATTGAGTTATGCACGAGGTTCCCGTATTGGCCTGCATAGAGCATGAACCAGCGACGGATGATGCGGTCATTTTCGGCACTTTGGACTACACAATCGCCAGTCGTCTGGATACCTGCAATGGTACATGCTTGACGTACTATTGCTCTATATGCATCATTTAGCGAGGAGACTGGAATATTGTCATAGTCGACGCCGAGTAAATGATGAACGAACCACTGATCGAAGCGAACGCCTAGCGTATTGTCCTCATCTTGTGAGCCGGATCTCCGGCGATTGGCGGTCGACTATGTGACTCCTTTATCCCGGGGCGTTAAAAGAGCGGCTTGCGGCGAGAACGCCTTGAGAACGCTGATGAAGCCGGCCGCCTTTTGAGGATCGAGCACGAGCTCGTCGCCGTCGATCTTGAACCCGAACTCGGTCGTCCAGTCGATGACTTGATCGTCCATCGAACCCGCATCTAGCCGCGTGAATTCCTTGAGATCGCTCAAGAAAACCCGCCCCCTTTCGGTCATCGAGCCAGAAATCCTTTCGAGTAGCTGGCGCATTCCGAAGATCTCCCTTACCTTGTCCATGAACATATCATATTTGCCGGCGTCGAACACGAGATTGTCCCCGTCTATCCAAAACCCGTACTCGATGGCCATGTCGACGATGGCCGTGTCGAAAGCCTCTTGTTCCATGCCCAGCAGTGCCCGGACGTCCTTCATTCGTATCGAGAAGCCCTTCTGGAGGATCTTCCCGAGCGTCTCGGGAACCATGAGGGATTCGGGGATTTCGGTTGGGGGTGTCTTGGCCAATTCTTTCAGCTTCTTCAAGGCGTTCTCTCTCATGTCATTCGCTTTCATTTCCTTCTTGCGCGCAGTTCCCCACGCATTGAACAAGATAACGATGATGGGGGCAAAGCAGCTCCTAACGAATATGTTGACGAAAACGGTCAAGAACGCAAAATCGGAGGCCGATATAAAGGAGCTGGCATATTCCATCGCGATAAACGGGATGAGCGAGATGACGCAATGCAGGCTCCTAATCGAGATAACGCCAGCTAAATGGCCGCTCTTCTTTGATCGTGCATCACGCCTTTCCTTCTCATAATATTTGACATCCCTCTGCAGTCTCTGTATTTCTTTTTCCGCGCGTACGATGTCATGCTTGAATCTCTCTTGCGATTGCTCCACGAGGCGCCGCTGCCTGTGCTCCCTTTCAAAATTAACCCTCCGTTTGGTTTCCTCTATTTCCTTCTCCAATCGTTGCTTTTTTCTCTTCTCGATTTCTTTTATCGATTCGAGCTGCGACTTGGAGGCATAGCTGCGGCCGTTGTGGTCGATCAACACCGTGCCCTTGAGTCCTTCGACAAGGTCTAGCAATTTGCCGAGATCGTCGTCCCAGCTCTCGAAGAGCACGTGGAAATACCCGTCCTCCCCGCTCTCGTACCGGTGGCGATACGCTATCTTCAAGGCCTCGGGGATGGCCGAGCTCCGGCTCTTGCTGTTGAACACGACCGTGTATTTTTTTCCACCCACGCCCGTTCACCTTTTTGAAAGGAACGCCTCGATGTATTTTAGAAACTTCGGAACATCGGTTTTTTCGACGATCACGTTAGAGGACTCGATGAAAAGACCATTCTCAGAAACTTTCTCGATGATCCATGTGTTAAACTCTTCATTTCCCAGTTTCAAGACCCGCTGGAGCATGTCGAGATTGATGCGGATAGATGCCTTGAACAACTTCTCTGCTTGGAGAAGTGGAGGGCGAGGTGCCCGTGCCAACAAGCGCGGGGGTGCATCTTGTCCCTGCGGGGACGTGGTTGGCTTGTCCTCGGCTTGCTGGCCACTTTCCCTTGGTGCAGCGGTGGCTGGCGTGATTGATGGTTTCTGTAACACGATCTCCCGGTCGATCCCGCCCTTCGCGAGCCGGCCCTTGATCTGGCTCCCCAAGCCGGGCCTCGTGTACAAGACCTCGAAGCCCGTGCTTTTCACGTGAACAAGGGTGTGGTTGTTGCCATGGAAGCTGAACAGGAAGATGAGCGCGAGGGCGTTCTCAGCCATCAACACGTTCCGCTGGTTCCCCGGGATGGTGAATGGCCGGTCGTTGACGACGACCTTGACGGGACCCGGATCGCCCGGGACGTGCAAGAAATCCGGGAACGCGAACACGTTCCCCGTGCGTCGCATGTATAGGTAGAAGTTCTCTTTCGTCGCGCTCGCGCAAGTGTTGCAGACATGCTTATAAGAAAACCCGTTCGTGGTTATCATCTGGCCTTGCGTATAGGCAAGGTTGCACAAATCGCAGACTTTTCTATCCGTTATGGAATGTCGGGTTCCATCCAAGGCCGAGATGAAGGAGTGAGGAATGCATGAATCGCCCGATGCACTGCTACATTGCTCGCTTGTGCAAAAGATATCTTGACATGCTTTGCACACGATCGAATGCTCTTTGCAAACTTTTTTTCCGCATGCAGTGCACGTGTAAGTGTGATCGGCGCACGTTTCTATCGCCGATCTCCCGGTGGCTTTGCATATCGAGCATTCCCCGTGATGATCGTCGCACGCCGCATTGCTGCAATCCTTGCACCGGTGCGGCCGGCAATCTGAGCAGATAGCTTTCCCACAGATAGCGCAACGTGCGATGCCCGGCTCGCACTTGAGGCAGAGATTGTGCTTGCATACTTCACACGTGACGACATGGCCGGCGCAAGAATATAGATCTTTTTTTCCGGCTTCTTTGCACTTGTCACACACGACTGCATGGTCAATGCAAAGACTCTTCAAACAAGATAGATCCTTGCAATGTATATTGCCGCACGAGTTACACGTGATGCGACCGCATTTGACACATTTACTTGAGCAAGAAACACACACGTCCTTTCCACAGATATGGCAGCGTGCCAGGTGCTCGTTACAAACGCATGCATTGATCTCGATATTATTTTTGCATACGGCGCACTCGTGCGCGTGCTGCTTGCATAAGGGCCTTCCACAAAATTTACACTTGAAGGATCCGCACGTCGAGCATGATATTTTCCCGCAAACCGCACATTTTTCAGACAAGTGTTGCTTGCATGCGGCTTGGCCACAAATGTCGCATTTCGCCGCGTGTTCGGGGCATACAATCGGGTTTTTGCTCCCTTCCGCGACGCATGAGTGGCAAGAAACTGCATGATCCATGCACAGCTGCTTGCCGCAAATCCGGCATTTGCGGTGACCACATGTTGTACAAGTGTTTTTCCCGCATATCAAGCATTGTTCTATGCATTGCGAGCAGTAGTCCTTGTTACAAAAGCTACACTTGAACGTATGTAATTGACAAGCCCACGGGTTTTTCTCCCCATTCTCCGCGCACGAGGGGCATTCGTGGGAATGATCCCTGCACATATCGTTCCCACAAACATGACATTTGTGCACCCCGCAAACATCGCAAAATTTCCTTCTACACGTGGTGCACGTGTAGGCGCATTCCAAGCATATATTTGCCCCGCAAAAAACACATTTCCTGGCGTGATCTGCGCATGACCAGCGCTTTTTCGTGCCCGAGTCCAGGCACCGAACGCATTCTCGTGCGTGGCCGGCACAAAGCACCCGCGTGCAAGATTTACATTGATAGATGCCGCACGACTTGCATACAATCCGATGACATTCCCAACATTGTCCACGGCATTCCGTGCATGTCATTTTCCCACAGAGTCCGCAACGTTCTGAATGTGCCTGGCACGTCCACCGGTTCTCGATTTCATCATCAGCGCAGCAATCGCATTCTATGGCATGCGTGGTACAAAGCAGCGCGCTACATTCCTTGCACCGCTTCGGCTTGCACGCGGAGCAGATGTCGGCCTTGCACTCGGCGCAGACGCCCGTGCAGCCCGTGCATGCAAAGTGGAGATTGCTACAAACGTGGCCCTGATAGATGGCGTTCCCGCACGTGCATATCGGCGGCACGATCTCCTTGTCGAAGATGTTGTAATCGAGCGTGTAATCGATGTCGCCGTAGACCGACTTGATCTTGCACTGGAACTGGAAGAAAATCGGGACATAGATGGCCGCGGCACCGAGCACCTCGAACTTCGTGCTCAAGCGATATATCGACTCGAATTCCCCTTTCTTGAATTGCTGCTCCTTCTCGATGGCTTCGAGTTGTTGCTCGAGTTCCGCAACCTTCTCCTTGTTCCGTTTCTCTTGCGCTGCCTCGATGGCTTCGGTTGTTTCCGATTTCAATTGCTTGTAGTAGTTCTCCAGGATGCCCATCTCCTTCTGGAGCCGGGCTTGCAGCCTGCCCTCGACCTGGCCCGTGCGTGCCTTGATGCCATCCAGGAGCTTCGGGGTTGCCTCCTCGACGAGCACATCGACCTGCTCCTCCGGGATCTCGAACAGCTCTCCCGCCACGGGCATGTGGTTCACGAGGCGTGACTGCTCTGAATCGAAAAACTTGTTGAGTTTATCGACGTAGTAGGCGATTTGTTGCTTTGTCTTGTCTGGCAATTTTGCTTGATCGATGAGCGGGATGGTCATGCGCTCGATCTCGGTCGACGCGTCGACCGAGCTGAAGTCGACCTTGCTGATGTACATGAGGAACGGGACATACCCGATGTAGTGCCTAACCAGGTGGATCGTGCCGTTGTTCACGAAACCCCCCGGGGCTCGGACCATGCCGGATTTCGCCTGCAACTGCTCGAGCGCCCTCTGGAACTCGCCCTTGGGATCGAATTCGAACGGCATGTAGGCCCTGGCGATCCGTCCCTTGTCCTTGATCGTGTCGATGATTGTCTCGAGTTCCTGGCTGTTGAAGGTGACTAGCTTCGAATCCTGGTTCCGTACCAGCGATTTCCGGTCGAACACGAATGAAAAATGTGGTCTCGAGGAGCCCGACTCGAGCACGTCGAGCCGACCGTCGCGCTCGTTGACCGTGAACCCGAGCAGCCCATAATACCGCTTGAACAGCGCCTTCAAGTCCTCCCGAGCGAGCCTTGTGCTAGGGGGAGCGGGAGCACCCGCCTCGGGGGGTCGGGCGGGGGGCGTCCGTGCGGGGGTGCCGGTCTCGGTCATGGAAATTACTCAATATTTATCTACGAGGGATTCAACGTCGAGGACGTTCTTGGAAATGTCATCTTGCGTGGTTATTTTATCGACGACGGGGGAGATCATGGCCTCCAACTCCGCTCGAAGCTTCTCAGAGTGGCCATATTTAACGAAGAACTTCATGATCTCGGCCTCGAGCTGCGTGCCGCTGCCGTCGGCGGTCGAGTTCACGAGCGACCCGAGGATCGAGCTCAAGTCTCCAAGGATCGTCTGGAACACGCCGATTTTCTGGAACAGGACGTCTAGGAGGTAGGCCTCGATCGTGTTGTTGGAAGCAAGGTTGAAAATATTCACCTTCTCTGCCTTTTGCGTGAGCCGGTATATCCGGCCGATACGCTGTTCGACGCGCATAGGATTCCAAGGCAAGTCAAAATTGATAAGCGAATCAGCGACTTGTAAATTGAGACCTTCCGAGCCAGCATCGGTGCTCACGAGGATCTGCTTCTCTTCCTTAAACTTTCGGATGACTTCCGCGCGCTGGGCAGATGATAGCTCACCACTGAAGGATATATAGTTGAATCCCGAGGCTTCGAGCCAAGGTTTGATGTAATCGAGAGTATCAGCGAACTCGGTGAATATTACACATTTGCCAGGCATCCGCTCGACAATCTTGCGCACGACCGCCATCTTGGAACTCTCCCTGCGCGAGAGGTAGTCGCCAAGCTGGGAGAAGGCTTGCATAACGGGAATGGTGTCGGGATCGAACCTACCACGCTCGCGATTCTCAAGGAGCTTATCGACCGTCCGCTTTACAGCAAGGGCGCTACTACAAATCCGGCGCTGGAGAAGCATGAGCGTGAACTTGTGCATCCAAATCTTTCGTGAAAAGAACCGGTCACGAGTAATGTTGTATTTGGCCGCGATCCGGTCGAGTTCCGTAGCACTCGCGGCATCGACCGTCTCCAGTTCGCTATAAGACGTGCTCACGTAATCCGTGACCGACTTGTAGAATGTTCTTTCGTCTATATCGAGATCGAATCGTAACGTGTTTGCGTTCCTCTCGGGAAAGAAGAGCCCTTTTATCTCGTCGCGCTTGCGACGGATCATGACGTCGTTCAAGCGGCGTCGCAGCTCCAGGGGATTTTTACACGCCCGCGGGTCGCCACCCACGGCGAACTGCTTCCGGAACTGCCTATACGAGCCGAAGATGGGCTTGAGGAGCGTCACGAGGCTATAGATGTCCTCGAGGTAGTTCTCCATCGGCGTGGCGGTGAGCAGGAGCATGTACTTCTTTTGCAGCATGTTCAAGTTCTTCCACGCGATGGAGTCCCTGTTCTTGATGCGGTGCGCCTCGTCGACGATGACCATATCCCATGGCCGACCCGTGAATTTTTCTGGATACCTGGTGAAAAGAGGAATGGTCGTGATGAGCTGGTCGATATCGAAACGCTGCTTGCTCGTGGCGACGACGGGGATCTCCATGTTGAACTTGTCGGTGAACTCGTCGTGCCACTGGTCGATGAGAGACGATGGGACGACGATGAGGATGGACTTGACGAGCTCGCGTATCTTCAATTCGGAGAGGACGGTCAGCGCGATGATGGTCTTGCCCAGGCCGACCTCGTCGGCCAGCAACGCGCTACCTTGCATCGACTGCAGTACCCGCAGCACGCCCTCCTCCTGGTGCGGGAACAGCGTGATGTTCAGGTCCTCCAGCGAGAGCAGATGCTGGAAACCCCGCACGAGCGCGACTCTCTGGGCGAGGTTCGATAGGAAAAACCATTCGGTATTACCGAATGGGCTATCACGAATCTGCTTGAAGAGGTCAAGGACTTTTTCTTTCAATTCCTGGCTCGTTGCGGGTTCCTCCAATATTTATCATCACAAATCGTCCGCGATGGCTTCACGCAGCTGGATCGCGTCGTACACGGAGAGCACGCATTTCAATTCGTCCCCGTCCATCACGGCAAGCGTCAACAAGCCTTCATCGAGCAATAGATTGATAGCTTCCTTCACTTCGTGGGTTTCCGAGATACAAGCTGGCTTTTCCATGACGTCCCTTGCCCGCGTCTTTCCCGGGTCCTTCCTTTCCACGATCGTCGCCCGGATCAAGTCGTCCGTATGGATGACCCCGACTGGTTTCGCGCCCTCCATGACGTAAGCGGCGAGTATGGGCGTGCACATCTCCCCCTCGTTTGCGGCATTGCATTTTTCCGAGCCCACCAGCTTCTTGGCGATTTCCAGGAGCGTTTCTTCCCCAGAAACCTTGATGTACTCGTCCTCGGTATCGATAGCCGTGATGTTCTTGATTAGCATGATTATCGTGCCCCCGTGAGGTTCATCGCTATACTAACTACATCGCACGTATTTTACCTTGCCATCGGTACCTCCCGAATAATCCCCCACGTGGAATCTTTTATGCCGTCGGGAACTTAACATTCACGATACTCAGAGAGAAAGACTAGCATGGCGATTGATGCCCGGTTCAGCCCGCAAGCAAGGAAGGGGGAACGATATCTGTTCCTCGGCAACGAAGCACTCATTCGAGGGTGCCTCGAGGCATGTGTGGGTTTCATCGCGCAATATCCGGGCACGCCGACTAGTGATATCGGGGAAACTTTCAAAGATATTTTAGAACAGCAGCCAGAGTTGCAAGAATACATCGTACATCATTGGTCCGTGAATGAAGCCGTCGCCACGTCGAGTTGCGCGGGCGCAGCGTGGGCTGGCATTCGGGCCCTCAATCCAATGAAACATGTCGGCATGAACGTGGCATCCGACGCGCTTCATTCGATTACCCTCGCTGGACCTAACCCAGGTGCGCTCGTGCTCGTCGTCGGCTCGGATCCAGGCTCCCTGGGCAGCCATCACGAGCAGAACGAGCGGTTCTTCACGTGGATGCACCACACGCCCATGATCGAGCCGCATTCCCCGCAGGAATGCCACGACTGGATCAAGCTGGCGTTCGACTTGTCCGAGAGGTACGACCTCCCTGTCTACTTCCGCACGTCGACCCGCAGCGCGCACTCGCGCGGCAAGGTCGAGATCGGGGACTTCAAGCTCCCTCCAAGGCCCAAGGGCGAATTCGCGAGGAGCACGAGCAAGTACTGCTCGCTCCCGCCGTACGCGATCAACAACCACGTCCGCCTCTACGAGCGCATCAACGCGTTCACGAGGGATGTTCCATCTTTCGGCCTCAACAAGGCCTTCCCGGGCGATGCGAAGACCGGCCTTATCTCCTACGGCATACCGTTCGGCTATTCCATGGAGGCCTTGCATCAACTCGGTCTCGACGACGTGCCCGTGCTGAAGCTCGGCATCACGTACCCCCTCAACGAGGACGAGATCGTGTCGTTCATGAAGGATCTCGACCAGGTGATCGTCGTGGAAGAGCTGGAGCCTTTCTTGGAGGTGGACATCCGGTCCATCGCACAAAAACACCGGATCACCGCATCCATCGTTGGCGGCGAGGTATTCCCGCGGTTCAACGAGTTTTCCACGGGGCTCGTCGCGAGCTGCATCGCGAAGCTCACGGGGAGAACGCCGAGCGCCCGGGTCCAGCGATCCCAGGACACGTTCAACTCCTACAAGGCCAGGATCCCCTCCCG
This sequence comes from Candidatus Sigynarchaeum calidifontis, assembly GCA_030587475.1. Taxonomy (GTDB): domain Archaea; phylum Asgardarchaeota; class Lokiarchaeia; order Sigyniarchaeales; family Sigyniarchaeaceae; genus Sigyniarchaeum; species Sigyniarchaeum tengchongense. Next base: position 20,515 of record JAUQYZ010000288.1, on the reverse strand, counting down.
TTACCCGACCTTTTGCCCTGGCTGCCCCGAGCGTGCGATGGGCATGGCGATCAAGAAAGCGACGAAGGACTTGACCGATCCGAAGACGATCATCGCCGGCGACATCGGTTGCTACGTGATGCTTATCAACCCGCCGCTGAAGATGTCCGATTTCATCATCTGCATGTCCGGCGGCTTGAGCGCGGCGATCGGACTGTCCAAGAAGACGGATGACAAGATCATCGCCTTGATCGGCGACTCGACCTTGATGCACACGGGGCTGCCGGTCCTCGCCGATGCCATCGCCAACGACGCCAACGTGCTCCTGATCGTCTTCGACAACCGCTGGGTGGCCATGACCGGCCACCAGCCCCCCGTCGGCAAGGGTAAGATCTCGTTCGAGCCGCTCATATCATCGATGGGCGTCAAGTGGATCAAGACTGTCGACCCGTTCGAGGTCGAGAAGACCGTCCGCGCGATACAGGACGGGCTCAAGCAAGAAGGCTTGAAGGTCATCCTCTGCCAGCGGGAATGCGCCCTCATGGCCAAGCGGGGATACGACGCCGAGCGGCGCAAGCTGAAGTCTAGAAACGAGCAATACGCCTACGATGCATACCAGGTGTACAATTGCGTGCTGTGCGAGAAATGCACGGAGATGCTCTCATGCCCGGCCATGCGGCGGACGACCGACGATGTCACGGGCATGACGGTCATGAGGATCGACGAGGATCGCTGCAGCTCGTGCTCGGTCTGCAAGCAGATCTGCCCGCACAACCGGATCAAGCGGACCGCGTTCAATCCTCACCTTGACACGAGGCTACAGCTGCGGAGGATCGAGAAGCAATGAGCGACAACGACGATACCCGCATCATCAACGTCGTGATCGTCGGCACGGCGGGGCAAGGCGTGATCACGCTCAAGCGGCTCGTCGAGTTCATCGCCGCGGAATCGGGCTACGAGGGCGTCTTCGGCTCGGAGATGCACGGCCTCGCCCAGCGCGAGGGCGCGATATCCAGCCATTGCCGGTTGCAACGGAAAGAGTCGCCAAACTTCCGGGAGAACATCTTCTCCCCGATCATCTGCTATGGTGACGCTGATCTCGTCATCGGCTTCGAGCCCATCGAGGTGCTGCGTAACGCGGGGCAATTCGCCTCGGACAAGACCACGTTCGTCGTGAACGATCGCACGATACCGCCCATAATGGTAACGGCTGGCAAGGAGACCTACCCGGGCTTGGACGAGATAAAGGCGATACTCGTCGGTTACAGCGGCGATGCACGCAAGGTGCGTTTTATAAACGCGACGGAGCTCGCCATCGCCAAGCTAGACGATGCGCAGAAGATGAACATGGTAATGTTCGGCTTCGCACTCGCGACGGGCATCTTCGATTTCACGATGGAGACGTGCGAGAAGGTCATCCGCCGGGAACTACGCGACGCCGACGTGAACATCACCGCCCTCAAGCTCGGTCTGGAAGGTGGCAAGGCCCTTCTCGGCTCAAGATAAATGCTCATTTTTAGTCCTGGCACGAAAAAAAAGGGAAACCCGATTACTATTCCTTCGGCGTGACCAGCTCCCTGAGTTCGACGAGGCAATCTTTTACCGAGGCATTCTTGTCAAGATGCTTCACGTAGGGCGGGAGGATCGCGATCGCGATCTTCTTGTTGAGCGAGACCTTGCGCGCCCTGGCATCGACCACGCCCTCGGCGTTCGAGATCTGGACAGGTATAATCGGGACACCGGCATCCCTGGCTATCTCGATCATGTCGATCGAGAGGACGGCCTCCTCTTTATCGCCCGATTGCTTGACGTTCTCCACCGACAGGCCGATCAGCTCGTTATCACGAATATAACTCTTGATCCTTTCTTTTTCAGGCCCTACGATGTTGCCTTCGACAACCTCGATACTGTCAAGCCAGTTGAGCACCGAACGGAGCCCGACGATCTTGAAAAACTCGATGTCGAATGCCTGGTGGAGGATGCGGTTCTGCGATTCTGCAACGGCGACCCACGCGAGGAACGGGTAGGCGCCCGAGGACGATTTCACGCACGTGATCGCGGCCCCAGTCGCTGGGATGTTCTCCCTGCCGTGCACCTTGAGGTTGAAGATGTTCTTGAGGACCTCCTTCAAGGCGCCCGTGCCGATGTTCCACGAGCTCCGCTTGAATGCGGTAGCCAATCCAACCGCTTCGATGATTTTATACACGGAGAACAAGCTCTCGTCGATCAAGGATGACAGCGTTTGCGACGAGACGACGCGGCTGCCGGCAGGTTTTTCTGGATTTTGTGCCATGATGCCATCAACTTTCGGTTATTACTCTCGTGAAGTGAAGGATAGGGGAAAAAAGGAGGCGATTAATTGTTGATGACGTTGCGGTCGCCGACGATGCGCTTGAGTTCCGCCTCGATCTGCCTGGTCACATCGGTCACGAGGCCCCAATCATCTTGCTTGCCCTTGATGTGGTTCGTGTAGATCGGTTTCCCGAATTCGAGATCGACGGGCACCGACTTCGGGAGCATCGAGCCCTTCTTCAAGGCGCGTATCATACCGACCATCCCGACGGGAACGACGGTCGCGCCGGTCGTGACGGCGAGCTTGGCAGCGCCATTGTGCAGCTTCCCGATGTGGCCGTCGAGTGAACGAGTGCCTTCCGGGAAGATCCCGATGCAATGGCCTGGTTTTCCCGATTTCAGGATGGCGATGGCCTTGTTGAGCGCCGCCTGGTCGCTCTTGCCGCGTTGGATGGGAATGGCACTCCACATGGAAAAAATCGACTTGACGATCGGATCTTCGTTGAAATGCTCAAATTTACCGAGCCAATGAATTTGCCAGAAACTTGCGCTCGCCGAGACGACAATCGGATCGAGGAAGGAGGAATGGTTCGGCGCGAAGACGATGGGGCAATGCATGGGTACGTTCTCCATACCTTTCACAGTGAGCTTGAAGTAAGTGTTGAAGAGAGTCCTCACTTGTGTATGGAACGTCCAGTAAAACGCGTCCTCGGCGTTTTCCAACAAGTTATAGTTGGCCATCGTCGTGCGGTAGTTTCCGACAAAGCTGTCGAACATCGACGCGTTTAGAAGTCCTTTCAACAATGTTTTGAACGTGGCAGACATGTGCACTCACGGATTTGTTTATTCAAGGGTTTTGTTGATTAAATGCGAGCGCCCGACTGAAAAGGGAATCGGCCACCCGCGCCGTCCAGAACGAGGGGGATTCGACGAGCATCCCGCGCTCGATTCCGGCTGGCAAGACTTATTCTCGGACATGGGTTTGCGGTATTTAAAACGTGGCTCGAAGGCCTAGGCATTAATAGCTCACGCGAACTTTGTTCCTAAGATTCCCTATCTTTCCTATTCACAAGAATAGATCCGGATCGGACGGCCGATCGGGTGTAATTTTATAAGAACCTCGATCAAGATGCTGGCCGCGAACGCGCAGAGTAAAAAAATGAAAAGCCCCGGCTTGTTGAAATTCTTCCAGAAATCCCAGAAGAAATAGTTCGTGAACTGGATCACCTTTATAGTGAACGTTTTTTTCACGCTGTTGTTTAACGCGTCATGTAACCGCAGGATCGCATCGTCTCCCCACTCGTGTTGGATGTTGTAGAGGGGCGCGTGGAAGATCTCGGTTATGCCCGCCGCTTGCGCGACGAGACAGTCGTCCACGTAGTGCTGGAAGCCGGCCTCGTCCGGCGTGTAGTACTTGGCCTCGTCATGGATCCAGCCGGTCAAGATCCCCGAGCCGCGGGCCCCGAGCTGGCGCAATTGCTCCACGCAGTCGCGGTACAGCGCGAATTGCCCGTTCGGATCGTTGTCGTGGTATGACATCTGCGAGTAGCGGACGTTCGGCATGGCCGTGAAGGGGATAGCCGGGTTCGAGTGGTAATCCTCGTCACCGTCGACGTACTCGCTCAAGTCGCTTGGCCCCAGCACGATCTCGACTTCCTTCCCGAGAGCCAGCGCGTGCCGGTAGACGCCATCGTAAGCCGCCCTTGCTTGCGCGAACATGGTCTCGTTCACGTTGTTCATCCAGTACCACGTCTGGCGCCAGCTCCCCCATTCATCGGGGATGAGCGTTCCAGGGAACAAGGGAGGCGACCCCGGCCGGCTGCCCGCGGCCATTGGATAGCCCTCTTGCTCGCAGTCGAAACTCACGCCCCGGAAATGCTGCCACTGCATCCCCCAGTCCAGTGTCCGGTCTGCTCGTGGCACGACGTTTAGATAATTAAACACGTTGGAATATTCGCTGAATGCATCGACTTGGATGAAAAAATTGACGTGCCAATGATCGAAGAGTTGACAATAATACGTGTCCCGGATGTGGTGGAAGGGGTTCGGATCGTCGACATAGGATCCGAACCAGTTCACGATGACCGTCGCGTTCGTGTTCCCCAGCATTTGCAAGACTTGCCAATTTTGCACGTAGGAAAAATTAACATTCACGGCTACGGTTGTCGATGGCAGCGGATCGGCGAGCACGATGGTTCCGTTGGGGTACGACCTGGCACCGTCCATATAGTCCATGTAATCTTTCGTGAGGTTCCCGCCCTGGTAGACGTGGACGACGTAACAAAGAGACCCGTTCCCGTAACTGGCAGGCGGTGTTGGCAAGTCTACCGGCGCGACGTGTAATGTATAGTTGTCTACTGGTAACACGTCGCTCGAGATAGTGGTGGTGAACAGGTCCGGGCCCCCCCCCAGAAGCTGCTCGTGGTCGTCGTGCCATCGGGCGCCCGTATCGGGATGGTCACCCAGAACGAATTAAGCGAGGCGACGCCGAGGGCCACCACGACGGCGATGGCGATTGCCGGCAAGGCTTTCGCCTTGCGGGACGGCCACAGATTCCCGAGGCGACATCGACCCGTGATGATCCTCTTGTTCCCCGCGAGGTGGTCGAAGAACCCGAGGCAATTGAGCGCCGCGAGCCCCACCTCGATGATGAGCAGCGGGATGGTGAACGGGCCATTGATGAATGCCACGAGGAAGGCGTATATGATGAGGAAGAGAAGTTGCATGATGGTTGCGAGGATCCGCAAGAAGAGCGAGTTTTTCCTCGAGAGAACAAAGGTCGCGTAGGAAAGCAACAACCCGAGGCACACGATGAAAAATTCACCGAGTATGGCAATGAACAAGGCGCCTGACGCCAGGATGTAGTAGATGTACTGCCCCACCAGCGCCCCCCAGACCAGCATGTTGGTGATGGCGCTCATGCGGATGAAAACGCCTTGTTTCCACTTCGTATTCAAGGGCTCCGCCGGCTCGTTCGTCGATGCCACGATCATCTAGGTGACTTCCATCGCCTTAAGAAATTTGATGCAGCCACACCTTTGCCCCGTAGACAAATCGCCTGGCATCGTGGACTTTGGATCAAATATCATGTCGATAATTCTTGATGATTTCACCTTTCTCGCCCTTCACGTCCGCAAAATTGAACGAGAATTCAAATGTTTCCTCGTGTTGCTTGAACACGACCTTATATGGCAGCTTGTTGAGGATCTTGAAGATCGCCGTGTTGTCAGATGATATTTCACCAAATAATCCTCCGATGCCGCGTTCCCTGGCGAGCTCGATCATTTTCTCGAAGATATGGTATGCCAGGCCTTGCCCGCGCATTTCCGAGTCCACCGTGACGCTGATCTCCGCGCGGTTCGTGTTCGGCTCGAGGTAATAGGCACCCTCGGCAACCACCCGCAAGTCTTTCTCCGTGCCGATCGTGCCGACGATCAACATGCGGGTCAAGTAGTCGCACGCCATGCGTGCCTGGATGTCCTCGTGCGAGAAGATCTTGCGATGCGACAAGAACCGGTGCATCCGGTCCTTCTCGGAGAGCCGGTAATACATTTCCTGGAGAAGGCGCTCGTCGGTCGGCTTCACCGGCCTGAAGTTGACCGGGGCCTTGTCGGTCGTTATGTAGGTCCAGCTAATGTCGGGGCAGATCACGGCGACGCCGTCCTTCGTCGCGGGGAGGATCTGATCCTTGAACACGTAGTTGAGCTCCTTGGCTTTCTCCAGCAACCACGCCCGGTGCTCCGGCGCGGCGATGGAGATCATCTGGAGCACGCGATCCCGGATCGTCTTGCCGTGCAAGAAGGCGATGCCCCATTCGGTGACCACGTAGTGCACGTCGATGTCGCGGAGACCAATGGGCCCTGGTGGAAGAAACGGGACGATGCGCGTCTTGCCGTCGGCGGTCGTGCTCGGAAGGGCGACGATCGCCTTTCCTCCGTGGGACAAGGCCGCACCGCGCATGAACTCTGGTTCGCCGCCGGTTCCGCTGACCAACGTGGTGCCGAGGTGGTTCGATGCCTGCCCGAGGAGGTCGACGGCCAGCGCGCCGTAGATCGAGCAGAGCTTGCGGTTTTTCATGATGTTCTCGATGTTGAGAATGAATTCCGTCGGTTGAAAGCTGAAAAACGGATTCTCGTGCACGTAATCGTAGAACTTTTGTGTACCGATGATGAACGATGTCACGATATTTGGATAATAGTTCCTGGCGCAATTCACGATGCCATTGTCAATGAGCCCGATGATAGTCTCAGGGAAGACCTCTCCGTACAAGGCAAGGTCTTGCTTTTGGTTCAGGTGCAGCGGCAAGAAATAGCAGGTCTTGCCAGTGCCCATGTTGATGGTCGAGCCGTTCTCGATGAGGCGGGAGACGTTGAGAGCGACCTTCGCGTGTACGTCATCCGGCTCGAACGGCGGTTCTTCGAGCAGCGGTTGATCCTTGTAAACGAAATAATCGAGATCCTGGAATTTCACGAATGAATTCCCGAGCGTCCTCGGCATCGACGGGTTCACGTGTGCAACGACCGTCTTGGCAGCCTTCATGATGGCCTGGTTGATATCGACGTTGATGCCGAGGGAACAAAAGCCATTACGGCCTGGCAGGGCCACCTGGATCAAGGCAACGTCGATGGGGATCTTCTGCTCCGTGATCATGCGCGGGATCTCCGCGGTGCTTATCGGGGCGAAATCGGCCAGGCCATCGTGGATGGCTTGACGCAGCTCGGGCGAGCCTATCATCGACATGCTGACGTGACGGAAGCTGGTAGGGTTCTGCTTGTTGAAAAATTTCTGGTTCGACAAGGAAAAGAAGTGCAATACCTGGACATCCGGGTATTTCCAGTTTTCCTTAACGAGCTGGTTCGTCAAGAGAACCGGCTCGGAGCAACCACTGCCAAGGAACAACCTGGATCCCGGCTTAACGATCCGGTCCAGGTTTTCCGGCGAGATCTCCCGATCCTTGAAATCCTCTCGCCACGATGCGACGTTGAACGGCCTCATTTGCGACGATCAATGGCGACCGAGGCGATTTAAACCTTGGGAGAACGGATAAATGCTTCACATGAACAAATTGCGCCGCTGTGCGTGCTGTTTCTCGAAGGTCTTTTCCACGTCGTCAGCGAGATCTTTTTCGAGATTTTTTTCCTTCTCGCTCAACATGTCCTTGAGCCGCCTGGACTTTGAGTTGGCAAAACTCTCGACGCCGGCCGCGAACAAGGCCTTGTTGCGAGACTGCGGAATCATCATGGAGAACAGGTATTTTTCCCCGTCCATGCCGCGCGCGCGAATCTCGCGCTGGATCTCATCATCAAGATTGCGTACATGGCACGACCGGGCTATGCCCGTGATGGGGCTGAGAGGCTTGGTCTTGATCTGCCAGAGATCCTCCCGCTGGCTGATAAACATGTCCTTGTTGCCTCGCGGGTCGACATCCGAGAGGACATGCCAATCCTTCGGGTCATCGTCGAAGCGACGCTTGATCTTTCTGAATTGCGCATCGATCGGTTCTATCTCGACCATGGCTTCCATGCTCTGCACGATTATGCTATCACGATGGCACAATGTAGATTACGAAATAAAGGGATAAAAAGTCCGTGGAATACCCATCATGCGCTTTTTACCATGTCGATGACTTTCGGGAGATCGGCCTGGCTGCGCAGTACCGGGGCGCTCGCGGGAAGCACCTTGATCATCTCGGAGATGAATGCCTTCGGATCCTTGGCATAGGTATTGGCGATGCCGGTTACCTGGTTCACGTTTATCTCGACGAATTCCGAGAGGCCACGGACGATCTCCTCCTTGATGTCATGTACCGCCGTCTCTGGATCTTGTTTACTCTTGGTCAAGTTGCCGTCTTCGCGGATGAACGAGAATTCGTTCCATTCCTTGCCGTCCGGGGTTGGAAACACGAGAAAAACATATGACTGCGTGAAGTCGATGAACGGGATCATGCCACTTGCAAACGCGGCGTTTAATTTCCCGATCATTTCTGCCTTGTTCGCTTCCTTGTCGATGGGCGCGAGCATCTTGTCGATATCATCAAAGTTGAACTCGTCGGGCATTTTTCACTCCAACTCGATAGATTCTGGAAGGATGACTTACGTAAAAATATCCTTTAACGCGTTAAAAATCTATTGCTTTGGCACCGATAGGCCATTGAGATACCTTAATTAGATATCATGAAGCTTTTACTAATAGTGATTATACGTGGAGAAGGAATCCACGCTCGCGCTGTTCAAGGTACTAGAAGCGGACGTCAAGACGTGCCTTGAAACGGAGCTCGACACCAACGAGGAACTCAAGAAAAAGAAGGATTTCACGAATAACTTCACCGCGATGTCTGATTTCCTTGCCAAGCTGAAGGCTCCGAGTGGACTCCAGGCCGAGATCAAGGATATATTAAAAATGATCGACGAATGGGACGTTTACGCGTACTGGTTCAAGGAGATGAAGGATCTCGTCGCGAAGATCAAGGGGTTCATGACCAACTTCACGTCGTTCGCCGAAAGCTCGGGGATCCTTCCGAAGCCCCAGAAGCCCGTGGAAAAGGCGCTGGAGATCGGCCCCCAAGAAAGGCCCGGATTGGCCCCGCCGGCCAAGCCTGCCGCCCCGTCGCTGCTGAAGCCCATAGTTCTGGGGCAATCGCCGCAGAAGCCAGCATCGCCCTCGATGTCCGCCGTGCCGTCGGTCGCTAAGCAACCGGCTGGCATCGAAGCAAGCACCTATTCCTCGGGAACCTCAAAGGAGAGGAGCGTGCCTCTGCTCAAGCCCGTGTTCAAGATCCCTCCCGTGAAAATCCCGGCGACAGCCGGGAATGCCACCCCCTTCACATCCGCGCCGGGGGCAACCCCAACGACGGCGCCGAAAAGCGCCGAGGCGCCCGCCATCGACGTGGCTTCGACCCCGGTGCCCCTCAAGGCCCTAGTCGAAGAGAAGAAGCTCGAGATCCACGTGAAGCCGGTCAAGCTCATCAAGCCCATAATGGCCGTGCCGTCACCCCCACAAGTCGTCGAAAAAGCTCCCGTGATAGAGGACTTGCCAGCCAAGCTCGCGGTGCCGACTGTTAGCACCAAAGAAATCGCTCCCGCGGCGAATCCCTTCCCAATACGCTCGCAGAAGCCAACGAGCGGCGAAAAACCGCTCGTGATTCCAAAACCCATCAAGATCCTCGTGCCCGATCTCGATAACATCAATATCGATAACGAACTCGCCGAGAGCACGCAAAAAGCAGATATACCCGAGGAGCCAGCCGGGGAGGGTACCTTATTCTCGGAAATGGACGTTATTGAGGGCCCCATCCCCGCCAAGACACCGCCTCCACGGGTCGTCAAGCCAATCCCGGTAAAAATACAACTTGGCAAGGCTACCACCAAGGATCCGAACGACGAGATCGTCGATGATGTTGTCGAGAGGGTTTCCCGAAGCCTGGACGCGAAAAAAACCAAAGCGCAAAAAACTCCAACAGTAATGCAAAAAGCGGTCCACCCCGAGGACGAGTATATAACACCAATGGAGGTCTCGCCCGAGGAGATCGACGCGTGGATCGCCGAGGAAAACGTGCAACTCGCGACTCCCCCGAAACCAGTTAAATCTGCAGCGCCAAAGAAGAAAAACGTGATGGCGGCCCTCGAAGCCGCCGAGTCGTGGGATGATGACAAGATCTCGTCGATCCTGGATGAGGCGATGGACGGTGAAGTGTCGGATGCGCCAACGACCGCGGTAAAAGCGGGTCAAGCGGCAGGGCCGGTCACGTTCAAGCGCCCGGCGAAAGCCCCCGAGCCCGAGGCGGAAGAGGGGGACAGCGGGATCTTGGTCGGCGTGATGGACAAGGAACCCAAGAAATCGCGCCTCCAGGAGATCAAGAAAGCGGGACCGGCGGCCGAGCCGGAGCCCGTCGACTCGATGAGCTTGTTCATGGGCGGCCTCGGCAGCAAGAAGAGCGATAGGAAGGCATCCCCGCCGGCCTCGGGCCTCTCGTTGTTTCGTCCTGGCGGCACGGCCAATGCGACTACTTCCACCACGCCAGAACCGAGCGCGGGGAAGGCCGCGATGAAGCAGTACCAGCCCGCGGTGCCGATCGGTTCCGACGTGGACATCGAGGCGCTGCCCGACACCAAGGACGGCCTCTACCAGGCGCTCATCGCCCTGGAGGGCAAGCGATATGCCATCGAGCGCGCCCGCAAGGATCTCCGCACCGACCTCGACAAGGGCATCATCAAGCAACCCGCTTACGAGCAAAAGCTCGCCGACCTCAAGGCCGAGATGGACAAGATCGCCGACAAGATCAAGGAGATCAGGGAAAAAATAAAAAAATTCAAGTAGAGCTTTTTTAAACGTTCCATTTCATTATCGTTGCTTCTCGGAGACCTGCTTGCGCGTCACGAGCGAGAAGATCAGGATACCCACGATGATCGCGCACGCGCCGATCGAGATGCCCGCGACGAGCATTATCGCCTGCAGGAGGAGCCCCATGATGATCAACGCGGCGCCGATGCCGATGGCCGCGAGCCCACCACCCGTGGCCTTTGCCTTGAATTCCGTGCTCATGGGAACCTTGACGTTGATGATGCGGCCGGAGGAGCCGTCGATGAGCGCGTCGTGCTGCTTCCCGTTGTAGATAAAGCCGATCTGGTATACGGGGAAGTGGATGTAGTACACGCCCTTCTCCTGAATCGAGTCGTTGCGGCTCTGGATCTGCTTGACCTCCTTGTGCATCTCGCGGGTCTGCCGGTCGATGACTTGCTGGTGCATGTTCGCCTTGGCATCGTTCATCTTGAACGCGGAATCGATTATTTCGCCGCTGAGCGTCTTCACGTGTTTTATATCGAAATATTCCTTTCCGGTGGTCGTCACGGCGTAGTCCCGCAAGTAGGCCGGTATGCGCTGCTCGGGCAAGGCCATGAGCGGGATCTGGTACTCGCGGATGACGCGGCCTGATTCTTGTTTCGGGCTGTACGACACGTGCTCGAACCAGCCGGGCCTGTCGGGTGCCGGATGGCTGAAGTTCGGCCAGTCATCGAGGCCGACGTAATCCGACGTCGCTGCGTACTCGCCGACCCAGATCGGGTAGAACTTCAGCTTGAGCTCGTTGATGTTGGCCGATTCCTCGAAGTCTTGCGGGGCGCCCGGGATCTTCTTCACCCAGTCGACGAGCAAATTCTTGACCTGGTCCTGGTTGTAGTGGCAGCGGATGATGAAGTGGTCCTTGATGATGAAACTCTCCTTGTCTCCACCAGCAGCTGCACCCTCGCCGCCGAATATCGCGCTGACTTGTATCGCGGTACCGCAGTAATCGCATGTGTGGATAGGTGCGTCCGTGGCCACTTCGAGATCGGCCGCGCAGTTTGGACACGTTACTTTGACCATCTCGATCATGCCTCCGGTTGTGGCGCCGGCGCTGGTGCCGGTGCCGCGGCTTGTGCCGTTGCGGGCGCCGCCTTCTTCTTCGGTGGTTTCTTGATCCTGTCCGACTTCTCCAGCTGCATGCGGAACGCCGTCGACGTGAACATGAAGCTGATGCCCATGAAGACAAGGCCAATGATCATCGCGACGTACCACATCTCGTTGTCTGGGATTTGCGCATTTTGGAAGCCGACCTGCGCGACGATGCCGCCCACGACCATGATGGCGAGCCCGATGATCAAGTTTGTCAAGCGCCGCCCGAGCGTGAGCGGGACCTCGCCCTTGACTACCTTCCCGCTGTCGCCCGCCGCGCTCACCTTGTAGACCTTGCCCTGGAACTTGTAGCGTGCCGTCCAGAGCGGCGCGTGCACGTAGGTCGGGTACTGCAGCGTGACCTTCGAATCGCAGCGCACGAGCTTGTTCACCTTGCTGGCGGCGATGGAGCGGTTCTCGTTCTCCACGCGGCCATAGGCGTCTTGCTGGGCCTCGGGCGCGTCGACCTCGGCGTTGATGAACTCGGCCTCGTGTTTCTTGACCTTCTGGAAGTCGAAGGGTTCGATGTTCTCCAGGAAAATCGTGGACGCGAACTTGTCGAACCCGTAGAAAACCGTGTGCTTGCGGGCGATCACGTTCTCCCTGCCACTCCGCGAGAAGTCACCTTCCTCGGGCTTGTACACGGGAACCGAGTAACTCACGGTCCTTGTCCGGGTCTTGCCCTCGGAGTCCTTATAGGTCTCGGTCTTCTGGCGTGTCACCGTGCTATTCAAGACGCCGAAGTAATGGGTCTGTGACGAGAACGGCACGAGCCACCACGGAATGTACGAGGCCTTGACCTCCTCGATCGATGCACCTTGCTTGATCTTGTTTTTCCTCAAGAAGTCTTGTATATTGGCCTGGATCGCCGAGCGCTCCTGCGAGGGCAGCATCTTGTGGTCAGGGATCTTGTTTCGCCCCGCTTCCATCGTTTCACCGCAAAACTTGCAAGTAATAACAAGATCTTCTGGCGAAACGGCTATGCTCGCACCGCACGTTGGGCACTTGACGACAATCGATTGATCTGTGCTTGGATTTGTTTTCAAAATTCTTCACACTCGTTCTTAACCCTTAACCTTTAACCTATCACAAGTTCAAGACTCGTATGGCGCTCTTGGCACCAATTTTTGCAATCTACAATAAAATCGTAAAAGTCCTTCATTTCACCATCATACTTTCTCCACGGATAGAATTTATTGAAATTCACTATTACCCTTGCAAACATACCCGCGGTGACCCTTTTACTCACGCAAGGGTCACTACCACTAACCTCACCAAAACCGAGATCTCGGTACACGTCCTTATAGCGGAACATGACCTCATCAACGACCCCGGCTGAGACCTCGCAGCCATCGAGGTTGGTTCCGGGAGTGTTCATGTATAATCGCAGTCCCATGATGATAATCTGTTGGTGGCTCGGTCTTTTATGCTTGATCTCGCGCTGCCCGCGGGGCTCTAGCGGCGACGTATGGCGTGTTCTTGTCAGAGGGATGCCGCCGCCCGCAGTCGCCGGGGCACATGTTCGCCGCTTTCAAGCGCCGGCAGCCCGCGGGCGTGTATCCTTTTGCGACGATGCCAGCGACCTGCTCGTGGGTCTTGCGGGGGTCGTAGTCGGGCATGTGCTCGACGAGGGGCTCGATGGCGCCCGCAGGGTCGAAGTTGGCAGCGTTCATATAGCTGGCGAGAAAGAGGCGTTCGTCGTGGTAGAGGTGCTCGCCGCGGATGGCCGAGATGAGGAGCAGCGCCACGCATGGCGGGAAGTCGGGGTAGGCCCGACTTCGGATAGAATTATAATCCTGCAAGGCGGGTTGAGACCTGGCTGCTGGCGCGCGTGAACCACCTGAGCGCCGTGGTCATACTTGCGCTTGCGGCGCGCTATAATATTCCTGGTACAAAATCAAGTCGATCATGTAGTAGATGATCTCGTCCACGTTGAGCCTGAGCTTCGCGGACGTCGGCGCGTAGCAATACATCCCGTTGTTGGCGACGGTCTGGTTCGCGACGGCGTGGATGTTCTCCAGCTCCTCGTTCGGCACGAGATCCATCTTCGTCCCGACGAGCACGATGGGGATATTCGGGTCGTTGTACTGTCGTATCATGTTGATCCAATCGGGAACCTGGCCCAGCGTGCCCAGGTTCGACATGTCGAACACGACGAAGGCAGCGTTCGATTTTTCCATGTATATGCTCTGGATGAACCTGAAACGCTCCTGGCCACCGAGATCCCAGAGCGCGAGCCCGATGTTCCGCCCTTGACGCTCGACAGCGCACGTGTTGAAGGCAACGCCGACCGTGAGCGGCGTGGCGGGGTTGAACTCGTCATACATAAACCGCTGGAGCAGCGTGGTCTTGCCGACGCCGCCTTCCCCGCCCCAAATGAACTTGTAGGTCTTGTCCCAGAGCATCGGCGCGGTCATCGAGATCTCCTCGTCATTATTCCCCGTGCGTTCCCGTTCTTCCGGCGTGGCGAGCCGTGTACAGTGCTCGCCCATTCGGACCCGTATACTATAAACACGGGAGGGGATTTATAACTTCACTTTTTACTTCCGGGACCAGTTCCGCGGGAATGCTCGGTTATCCCACCCGCCGGGACAAGCACGTCTCGTGGCACGCGTTCACGGGGGTATAATTGCGAGGTCAAGACCGTTCTGGCTAAATTGCTGGTCGTCAAGCAAATGTATATTCCGGCATTGCCACCCGATCCCCTCGATCTGCTGAACTTGAAGCATAATGAAAAAAAGGGGATAGCGTGGTCCGAACCGAGTGAAGCGCGATTCACTTAATGGACTAGGGGTGACACGGGTATTTTTTTCGTTTTCTTGAGTCGCTTGCCGGCGAGCACTTCACGTTCCTGGTGCTTGAGGCACCCTTCCTCGAAATACGGGCGCACCCAGGACGCCGTCCGATCGAGGGCAAGAGTCTTGCCCTTTCCCAGGTGTGCTTGCTTGATCTTGAAGCGGTAATAGTCGAACAACCGGATCGCCTCGATTGCATAGCACGTGGCAATGTCCGCGTCGTATATCGCGAGGAGATTGTCGCCGTTTTCTTCCTCACCTCCCTTGGCCAGATTTGACGACCCGCAAAACACGACTGGATGCTTGCCGTTGAAATCCACGACAACGAACTTGTGGTGGATCACGATCCCTTCGTTCCCTTTCCATTCTTTCTTGAAAGGTGGCGGGATGGCCTGGCCGAGGGCCGAAAAGCTGCCGGACCCGTCCTCGGCATCGATGTCGCCCCTGGCCGTGTTGAAACCCTTCTGCGATTGCGTCACGCCGAGGCAGTAGATGTCTGGATTGGCAAGAGCATCGTTCAAGGCATCGAACACCGATCCGCCACCCGATTGCATGACCGCGAAAAGCACGGCGCGCTCGGATCGTTTCACGGCGTCGGCGATGGTGTCGAGGGTAAACGGGCTATCGTTCTTGTCTTTCGCCTTCTTGTGCGGCGAGAACGCCACGGCGAGTTTCGGCCGCTGGCCGAACAACTGGGTTTCGACAACGTGCCAGTCTTTCGACAAGGCACTCTTGCGGAACGCCGCCGCGACGTCGCCGGAATCGTGGAGGCGCCCCGTGTTGTTCCAGACCTCATCGAACACTTGCCCGTACAACCGCGCGATGGCCGGGTTCCTGAGCACGAGCACGTTGTTCGACTGGACACACAGTCCCCGTATCGTGAAATTCGCCGAGCCCGTGAGGATTTTAACCGGCTTGTTCCTGGTCTTGAGCACGAACACCTTGTCGTGAGAGAACCGTGAAAAGTGACCGCGGCGGACTTGCACGTGCGCACGTTCCAGGCGCGCGGCGGCCGCGTCTTCCAAGCTGCCCGGCCCATGGCCTGGGTTACCGCCGGCATTCACGTTGGTGTAATCGTCGAGGAACACGCGCGCCCGCTTCCCCATCTTGCACAAGGCCTTGATGATGTCCGGGTCATCGAGATCGTACGCGAACACGTCCATCCGGCGCGGCCACCACCAGCGGTTCGCCTCCTCCAAGAATCGCACCACGCAGTACCTCGCGTGGGCGCCGAGCCACTCGTATGCCTTTCGATACGGTTTCGTGTCATAATCGATGGTTCGCGGCTCGGGTCGCAAGTCAACGTTCGAAAACCTGTCCGCGAAGGCTTGCGCCGACACGTACCCCCGGGTGAAGCCAACTTCCATCTTGTCGAACCCGTGGTACCTGAGATCGGCCTTCACGGTCACTTGAGGCCCCCATTCCAGTTCCGATGGGGAACAGCCCCCGAAATACCGCACGAAAATCGTGTACTTGTATCGACCTGGTCCCGCGCCGGGCATGTGGATCCAATGGAACGTCTGGAACGGCGCCTTGTCCGATCCGAGGTCTGGATTGCCCGCGCCACTCGCCGCCGCCGCGAACGTCATCTTGTTCGGGAGGAAATAGCGGTTGGTCGGGTACGGTCCCGCTCTCGGCGTCTGGCACAGGATCGAGAACCCTGCAAGGCGGTTCACGTCGATTTTCTTGACATCAACGTCGAACGCGAGCAATATCGCGCCGTCGCCAACGTATAATAACGCCGTGAAGCCATCACGTGATTCTTTCTGCATGGTGAAACGTGTAAAGAGATCTTGACGTGCCTATTTATTGCTTGCTCGATGCTGGCGTGGTTTTTGTCGGGCGCCGCACGGAAAATGAGAAATGATCATCGCGAAGCGGGATCCGTCGGCGATAGAACCGGAACATCATGGGTATTGAGCGGGAATTTGTCACTTGACCCGTTGAATCCACATTCGCAGCACGTGCTGGTTGATGAGCCCGGTTATTGCTTCGTATCAAGCCAGTGAAAAACAGCTTTCCGGAAACTATCGATGTCCTTGATGATCTCGCGTAATCCGTCCTGCAATTTTGAACGGTCGATGGTCATGTAATTATGAGCGATGATATTCCTCATCTGCGCGAGTTTCGCATATTTTTCCGCATCATTTTTTGCAATAATGCCGATCTCTGCAAGTTTCAACATACATTCCGCGTACGTGGATGGTGGTGCCACGTTTTTCGAGTGTGCTATGATATGAGTGCCAACATCGAGAAATACCTGGCTGATGATCTCGAACAACCGCTGAGCTTGAATATCGACCTCCAGATCCCATTTTGTCAGGTCTTTCTTCGCGGTCAAGAACCTTCGCGTGAATGCAACGTACTTTTCAACGAATGCAAACTTTTCCTTGACCCGCAATGCATCAACTTCCATGGCTGGTTTGCACCTTTGTCGCACTCTGCTCAATACGTCCATTCGTCGATCATGCGCGTGTACCAGATCTTGAAATCATAGTAGCGGGGAAGCATCCACTCGATATAATCCGCCCGGCACGTGCCATCATCCCGCTCGTATATCACTTTACCCTTGGATATGACGTTAAATTGCACGTTTAGCGGTAAATCGGCAAGAAAGCTCACGTGCACGTTGTCCGTTTCTAAAACCTTCACGATCGAATGGCCGAGATCCGTCAACCAGTTGGTTCGGTTTTTCGCATCCTTTCCTTCAAGGCAAGTCGCGTGAACGAAGAAATCAACATCGCTCCACCATCCGCTCGTTCCCTCGGCCACTGATCCCCCGAGATACATGAAGTCGCATTTGCTTTTTTCACAGATCGGGGACACCAGTGCCGCGATCCTGGCGATATCCATCGCGTGAGAGCTTGTCATCAATACATGATAGCGCTGAAGAGATAATATGTCTTTTCCAATCGGAAAACTATGATGCGTGCAAATCAAATGTTAAACGTTCATCATACAAGGAAAACAAGAAAAGAAATAGGAAATGATAGAACCGGACTCACACGAGCTTCTTGCCGCATTCTGGACAGAACTTCGCGCCGCCCGTCTTGGAGCCACATTCAGGGCAGAATTTGGGAACCGCAGCTCCGCCTCCGCCCTCGGCCGGGGCCTCGCTGGGGAACGGCGCGCCGCAGTTGTTGCAGAACTTTGACGTCGCTGGTGATTGCCCGCCGCACTTCATACACGAGCGCATGGCGACGCCGCCACCGCTACCCGCGAAGCCGGGCTGGGCCATGCCGCCGGGGCCCATCATCATCATGCCCGCGCCCATGGCCGCGCCAGGCGACTTGCCGAGGGACTCGGCCATGCCCTTGCGCGTCTCGGCTTCCAGCACGCCGGCTGCGCCGACGCCGCCGGTTTGCATGAAGAACAAGCGCTCGCGGTACTTCTCGTCCGTGTCGATCTTCATGAACTTCAAGTCGACGAGCTCGAGCCCGATGCGCTCGAAGTCCTTGCGGAGCTTGACCTTGCAGCTGAGCGAGGTCTCGTCGAGCTTGCCATAGACCGCCCGCAGCGTGTAACCGCTGAGCGTGTCGATCAGGTGCTCGTTGAAGTAGCCGCGCAGGTAATCATTGACCGCGTCGCTCGTGAAGACCGACTGGTTGCCGCAAATCTCGTTGACGAAGATCTGGGGATCGGCGACCTTGAACCAGTATTGCCCGTTGAACTTCAATGGCGCCAATTCCTGCGTTTGACCTTGCCCCCCGAACTTCCCGTCGAACTGCGCCTTGCTGACATAGATCACGTTGGCCTGGAACACGTTCCCCGTGACCGCCTTGATGATCTTGCCGAGCAGCGGCACGTCAGCCGTGCTGATCACGTGGCGTCCAGCCGTGAACACGTCATAGGCTTTTCCATCCCTGAAGAACACGGCCCATTGGTTCTCTTTAACGATGATCGTGGCACCCCAGGATAGCCTCTCGTCGGGGTATTTGTACACGATATCCTCTTTCCTTGGATTCTTCCATTCGACGACTTCTCTTCCGAACATGTCATTCACTTGGTTGTTGTTTTCGTTCTAGTTTTATCCTTGGTTCACGTGGGCTTCCAGCCGCGGATGAACTCGTCCCGCTGGGCATAGTACTTGATCGCGTCCTTGATGAACGATCGCAGCTGCTTGACCTTGTCAGCGCCGCCAGACGTCAGGTTCTCGCCGAGCTCCTTGATGCCCGCCTGGAGGCTCAAGACGGTTTCGATGGTGCTCTTGTCGAACTGGATGAGCTTCTCGAGCTCGGGCTCCTTGATCTTCTCCGAGTCGAATAGCCCGCCCATGCCGTAGTCGGCGTATTGTATTTTCTTCAAGAACGTGTCCAGCTCGGTCAGCATGTCCTCGAGTTTCGGCACCAGGTCCGCCGCGGAAGACGTTGCGTCCTCCTCGATGGTGGTCAAGTCCTTCTTGGCGGCCTGCATCTGTTTCACGAGCTGGTCACGAACCAGCTTGTCCGACTCCCGCCGGAGCTCCTTCTGCTTGTAGCCGTGGTAACCGGGGATGATCTTTTGCCAGAAACCACCCTTGTCCTTGAAGTCCTCGGTGATCTGGTCCGCCTCGGCAACCTTGCCTTGCGCGGACTTCTGGCCCGACATATCCGCCCCGCAACTAAGGCAGAACTTTGCCTCTAATGGGTTTTCTGCCCCGCACTTGCACTTGATCTTCGCGGGTGCCTTCTTTTCTTCCTTCTTTTTCCAGAAACCGAACAGCATGATTGAATCACGCTAGGTGTGTTTTAAACTGTTGAGAACAACTCCGCTTCTATTGTTCGACACTATTCTTATAAAACCTATGCCAACAATCGAACAACGGCATGTGTGCAATGCAGCCTTTTAAATTTGAGGTCTTTGGTGAATTGAAGAAATAATATCGATCTTGCCGTGAATCTCATTAATTGAAGGATTAGAAATAATATTGTGATTAAAGTAAGGTTGTTTTAATTCTCGATAAGCAACCCTCAACTATCCGCGTGCTAATCCGATGTGCTCTGGGAACATCTTCTTGATTAGTAGACGCAAGGTGGGAGAAGTCGTTCCGTATATCCCATACCCAATTGCAATCAGCTAGGCGTTCATTAACGACCTTGTTCTCGACAAGGGTCGCCATCCCTGCCTTCACGGACTCCGGTTGCCTGCCGTAAGCAATGAAATAACATAAGCGAACCGACTGTTCGACGGCAACCGACATCTTGTTGAAGAAATCTGCGAGCCTCGGTGGTTCGGCCTGGATCGCCTTGTTTGCCTCGTCCCATATCGCCTTGATCTGCTCGTACCCCATCTTCGGTTTCGCATCGATGACCGCCCGCTGCATGCGGATGCCAGCGACGGCTTCCTTCAAAGCAGCTTGTACTTTGACTTGTTGTAGCTTTGTATTTTGGCCGTATGGGCCATATATGGCTGAACCGCCGATTCCCCACCACATGGCTGGTGCGAGGAAGGATAGCATGCCAAATGGGAACGCGCTCAAGCCAATGATGAGGGCAATCAAGGCAATTATCGCCATGATGCCGTAGAACAACCCCCCGTTCTCGTCGAAGAAGGCGCGATAATGGAGCGATCCGTCCTGCTTGAAGGCATGGAATCCCCCCTTGTAAAAGGAGTTCAAGCCGATTTTTAACCGGATCTCATTTTCCGCACGTGAAATTTCATTACAATTCATCTGCGCGTTAACTATCTCATTTTTGAACTCTTGTGCGAGCAATTCTAACTTTTCAGCATCACCTGGTAGGATCGCATAATTTTTCATAGTCTCGTCCTCAATTTTTCTTCGGAATTATTCCTCCAAACATCTTGTAATTCCATATTGAGGCCTCCTATATTTTAACTTTAGTAAATATTAAGTGAATTGATCCAAGGATTTTGCTAGTGCAATTTTGTCGGCCATATTACGACAATGGAAGCCGTTTTTACAAACCAGGGCGTCATCTCGGGGCGCGACGAGCCGTGTTCACCGCACGCAGCATTTTTGCCAGCCACGATTAGCCCCAGAAACCTAGTAATATTCTTGGATCATTAGACTTTATCGGTAC
>JAUQYZ010000228.1 GCA_030587475.1 Candidatus Sigynarchaeum calidifontis | reverse complement strand
CTATAGCACGAGCTCGAGATCGCGCACGCGGCAACGGTGCCCCCGTCCACCCGCCACCGCCGACCACCACGCACCCGCAGCCACCATCGCAGAGCACGTAGGAGGACGCGGCAAGAATCTGCACCTTTAAGATGCTACGGCATAACTGCCTTCTTTATTTCTTTGTAGTTTTTCTCCCTTTTATCGGCAAAGAACGATTAGGGCCGGGAGGGCCGGCTTTTTTTACCCTTGGGGCCCAAAAAAATATTTTTTACTGGTATTTTACTGGTAATGTACTGAAAAAATAGGTGAAATGTTTCTTTCACGATGTTCCGTGATACACGGGCATACATGGAGCACGGGGCGGCTTCATGCGCGCTGCTAACGTGTTCCAGGGCAAGCTTCTCACGTAGCCTATATATAGCAATTCGTTGTAGCCTTAAAGCGAGGAGTGATTGATCTATGGCAGAAGAGCAAAAAACCAGCATAAAGAGGGCCACGGTAGCACTTGTCATCGGCATGATCATCGGCATCTCGGGTTTCGTGTATGGAACGTACGCGTTTGTTTCCACATCGATGAAACCGAGCCAGAACCAGGGGCAAAACACGCCGCCCTCGCTGGCGAGCAGTTCCATCACGCCCGCCAGCGCTTACAAGACGACCACGTTGACCGCGGTGCCATCGGGTGTTTCTGACCCCGACGGGGACCCCGTCTCATATTTCTATCGATGGCATGCCAACGGGTTACTGATCCCAGGCCAGCAGGGGAACACGCTTGCACCAGCGTATTTCGTGAAAGGTGACACGATCACCGCGACAATAATTCCATACGATGGCAAGCAAGTTGGCGCAGGAAAGAACGCGTCGACCACGATCTTGAACTCGCCGCCCAGCCTCGGCTATGCATCGGTTACGCCGACGAACCCGGACCGATCCAGCACGCTGCAAGCCTACCCGAATTATTACAGCGACGTGGATGGCGATGCGCCATCGGCATATTACTATAGATGGTTCAAGAATTTCAACCGGATACCTGGAGCGACTGCATCATCGTACAAGCTGCAAGGTGCCAACTATTATGACGAGTTCTGGGTCGAGATGAAACCGTTCGATGGCACCGCGAACGGGACCGCCGTCAACTCGTCGCACGTGGTGGTCCGGTGGAGTTTCGGTGGCGGGTACTGCGAGCCGGCCTACAACGATTCCGAGGTGTTCGTGTCCGCTGTGTCCGGCATCGACGCGATCGGCCGCGGCAACCAGACCGATCCGTGCCGGACCATTTCCTATGGCATCGCGCGAGCCGCTGCGACCGGCAAGACGCGCGTGATCGTGGCGCAAGGCATATACAATGAATCCATCGATCTCGTCGATGGCATCAGCGTGCTCGGGGGATACAGCCAGGATTTCGAGTTGCTCAATGTCAACGAGTTGCGGGCAGAGGTGCGGGCCACCGGCCAGCGATGGGGGCTCCGGGGGATAGGTATCGTTCACCCGACCCGCGTCGAGGGCCTGGTCATCCATGGGCCCATGGTCGCCGAGCAAGGCGCTTCTTCATATGGCATCTACTTGAACGACTGCAACGCGAGCCTGATCATCTCGAACTGCACGGTTCTTGGAGGTTGTGGCGGCCCCGGGGCCATGGGAGTTACTGGATCGGACGGACTCGACGGAAATGCCGGCGCCAACGGCGTGGATGCCAGTCCATATTCCGGCAGCGGGACGAACGTGGGCGGCTCCGGTGGCAGTTCGGGTGGTCTCGGGATCGATGGCGGTGCCGGCGGCACGGCAAACTACAGCGCCTACAACGTCCAGCAAGCATCCGGGCAAGCTGGCCAGGGAACAGGAAATGGATTGGGCGGTGCCGGTGGCATGAACTTCTATTACCGGTCGGGCGGCATGATCGACATGCCCGCAGGTCCCATCGATGGCTTCATGGGATTGAACGGTGCTGATGGTTCGGATGGTAGCGGAGGCTCGAGAGCGGGCAGCGCGCAAGGAACCGTCGTGGCCGGCGAATGGTACGCTGGCGCGGGAGGCGCCGGTAATAATGGCACAAATGGTGCGGGAGGCGGCGGAGGTGGAGGTGGCGGGTGCCAGTTCAACGAGATCGGTTTCGGCTGGATTGGTGGCTCGGGTGGCGGCGGGGGTTCGGGCGGTTGCTTCGGCCGCGGCGGTGGAGGCGGGGGTGGTGGAGGCGGAGCGATCTGCATCTTCATCCTCAACAGCACGGCGACGTCCCTTCCCGCGATCAACGACTGCGATCTATATCTTGGCAGGGGAGGAGATGGCGGGACCGGCGGGGGTGGCGGCGGCGGTGGAAGGGGCGGCGGGGGTGGTATCGGAGGCATCTCGCCAGGCATTGCTTTGCCTGAGGCACTGGTAGGTAGAGGCGGGAACGGGGGCAACGGCGGGGATGGTGGTGGCGGTGGAGGCGGCGCCGGGGGCAACGGCGGCTGCTCGCTGGGTTTCTTGACATACAACGCGGGGAGTCCTTCCTATGAGGCATGTAATTCCATCACGACATCCTCAGCTATCGCAGGCACCGCCGGCGCCGGTGGCGCGGGGAAAGTTTCCGGCCAATCAGGTCATGGCGGGATCTGCCAGGCCTCATTATACCTTTAATCCTCGTTCTTTTCTTTTGTTCTTTCATTGATGGCTGCGCGCTTCTATTCCATCGAATGAACGAGTGGGGATTGGCTCTCGCTTGTCGGAAAAACATTCCGCATAAAAAAATAACACTTTATAGGTGAAAGGTGGGATAATTCAATATGAAGGACGCGTTCAAGCAATTCGCCCCGTTTTTCATCATGACTTGCGGTCAAGCATACATTTTTGCCTTGTTGCTTTCCGTGCGGTTTCAAGGGCTTGTCGATGCACATTATCGGGGGGCGGCCGTGAATGTGATCCGGGTAATCGCCCTTGCAGCTGGTCTTTTCATCTTGCTCGTTATATTCCTGAAGCTCTACGTTAAATATCATAAAAATCCCAACACGACGCGGTTAAACGTCTTGTTGGCAATTGCATCGTTTATGATTGCCTGCTGTGGATACCTGGTCGCGAACCTCTGGGCGACCCCGGATCCAGCCGTCGGCCGGTTTCCCTACGACATATCGGCGATCTTCCTCATCCTGGCGGCATACATGTTCCTCGTGTTCGGTATCACGTTTCTAGTCGTGCCGTCGAATGAAAGAGCCATTCACGGCTTCAAGCGAATCATGGAAATGATATTGATTGCAATGTACTTGTTGTTCCTTGCCCAGAAGACAAGCCGGACATTTTATCTGGTAGAAACACCGTTTATAACCTTTTTATCACTTGCTGGAGAATATTTCATCATGGTTTTTGGCCTGGTGTGCATTTTCCTGATGTTCGTCATCGCGATCAAGGCCCTCGTGCTGGCAAAACGCACGACCGATGCAATGTTCAAGAGTGGCTTGAATGCACTCGGCGCGTCATACATCTTCTTGTTCTCGTCGATGCTGGCATTTATTTTGAACACGGTGGCCTTTGAAAATCATGACATCATCGAGTTGGTCGCCATCTTGCAGCTTATTATCGGGTTTTATTTCATACACGCGGGATTCGTCAAGCCAACCCCCCCTCACAAAAGCACCGATGGCACGTGAACGATGCCGGCACCTGGCCATCACCTATTTCTTTCGACGCGTGATCCATTGATCATGAGCGCAGAGAAACCACCTGCCAAGGATAAAAAAAAAGGTCGATCCGCTCAAGTTCATTGGTCAATGCGGCACCCGCCCGAGCAAACCCGACGATGAAAAAAAGGAAAGCAAGTAACTTGTCCCTTTTCTACCTTTAATGGACAACGCGCGAGAATTCTATGGTCACGTTGAACTGGGGGACGGAGATCTCGACCTTGGCCTCTTGACCCACGACAGCACCGGGATAGGGCACCGAAAACACGAGATCCGCGTTGACCGGGACATCGCCCGCGTCGCGGATGTTATCGAGGGTGTAACTCTTGTCGCCCCACTTTATGCCGATCTTTTTCTTGGCGTCGCGCGAGAGGGCTTCCCCGTTGACCTTGACCTCGAGCAGGTCGACGATGTCGCCGGGCGCTTGGCTGACCGGGATGGTCGTCACGAGATTGATCATGTGAAGTTCAACATTTTCCCCAACTTTTTTCAGCGCATCTTCGGGAATCATGCGTTTTAATATATATTTTGGAACGTAGGACATTTGTTTTCACCGATTTTTCTTTCACGACGTGCACGACGAGCCCGCGTGTTCTGATTTCCAGGCCGCGGCGGCGCTCGTGGGCGGAATCACGCGGCGGCCAGCAAGGTCGTGCATCCGTGAATGATGATCAAATCGGTCACGGCCTATTTAAGGGCAATAGTAGCACCGATGAAGGCTTATTTTCTTTCTTGTTGCCTTAGAACTATGCCATACACGGAAACATGGGATTCGTTAAAGCGACACCAGCAGCCCCAGTGGTTGGACGATGGCAAGTGGGGCATTTACTTCCACTGGGGCGTCTACTCCGTCCCCGCGTTCGGGAACGAGTGGTATCCCAACGCCATGTACCGGGGCTTCGTTTCGCCGATATGGGCACACCACGTCGAAACTTACGGCGGCCTGGACGAGTTTGGATACAAGGATTTCATCCCGAAGTTCACGGCCGAGAAGTTCGACCCGGACGCGTGGGCCAAGCTCTTCAAGGAGGCCGGGGCAAGCTTCGCCGGCCCCGTCGCAGAGCATCACGACGGCTTCTCGATGTGGGACAGCAAGGTGAACCGGTGGAACGCCAAGGCCATGGGCCCCAAGCGGGACATCGTCGGCGAGATGGAGAAGGCCATCCGCAAGCAAGGGATGCGCTTCATCTGCACGTTCCACCATGCCAACCTCTGGTACTTCTACAACCACGACCCGGGCCTCGACACCGGCGACCCGAAGTACGCTGATTTCTACGGCAAGCCACACGCCGCCACGAAGGGCATCGGCTATTCAGACCCGCGCCTTGACCGACCCGACAAGGAGTTCAACGAGACCTGGTTCGCGAAACTCAAGGAGGTCATCGATGCCTACAGGCCGGATCTCATCTGGTTCGACTTCTGCTTGCGGCGCATCCACGACAAGTTCAAGCGCAAGCTCGCCGCCTACTACTACAACAAGGCCGAGGAATGGGGGACCGAGGTCGAGATCATCTACAAGGATTTCAACATGCCACCAGGAATGGGCCTTTTAGATTACGAACGCGGCCGCGCCGACAAGCTCACGCACTACAAGTGGATCACCGACACGTCGATGGGCCGCAAGAGCTGGTCCTACATCGAGGGCGAGGAATACACGCCTATCCAGGCGCTGGTCCACGCGTTCGTCGACCGCATCGCGAAAAACGGGTACTTGCTGCTCAACTTCGGCCCGAAAGCGAACGGCGAGATCCCGCAGCAAGTGCAAGACAATTTCAAGGCGCTGGGCAAGTGGATCGACATCAACAAGGAGGCCATCTTCGGCACGACGCCGTGGGTCGTGGCCGAGGAGGGGCCGACCCGCATGGAGAAGGACGGCGGGTTCAATGACGACCAGGATTACACGAGGTCGTACACGGCCGAGGACATCAGGTTCGTCACGAAGGGCAACGCGCTCTACGCGTTCGCGCTCGGCTGGCCAGAGAGCGGCGAACTCACGATCAAGACCCTGACCGCCCCGCCCGCCCCGAAGGACGAGTTCCCCGAGGAGCCCTACCTGGTCGAGGACTCGGACATCGCGTCGATCGAGCTCCTCGGCAACGAGGGCACGCTGGATTGGCGCATCACGAGCCACGGGCTGAAGATCGCCTTGCCCTCGAAGAAACCGTGCGAGCACGCCTTCGCGTTCAAGATATCGTGGACATGATGTGGAAGGAAGGGAAATTTACCGCTTGCCGTACTTCGGCGGCCGTTTCTCGAAGAACGCGTAGGCGCCCTCCTTGCTATCCTTGGCTTGGGACGCGATGTTCTGGTTCCGGTCCTCGAGGGCGAGGGCCGGCTCGAGCCCCGGCGCGTCCGCGTTGATCGCGAGTGCCTCCTTCGTGAGCTTCAAGCCGAGGGGCGATTTTTCCAAAAGAGAATGCGCGATCACCATCGCTGCGTCCATGACCGCCCCGTCATCCACGAGCCTCGCGAGATAGCCATATCGCTCCATCTCCTCGGCGGTGACGTCCCGGCCGGTCATGATGATCTCGGTCGCCCTCGACAGGCCGATCAACCGTGGAAGGTAATAGGAACTGCCGCAATCCGCCCCGCCGGCACCGATCTTGATGAAGGCGTTGATGAACTTCGCGGATCGCCCGGCGACGCGGATGTCCGACGCGCTCGCGATCGCGAACCCCCACCCGACCGCGGGACCGCGGATGGCGGCGATGACCGGCTGCGGGATGGCTCGTATCTTCCGCACCGTGTTCGATAGTTCCTTTTGGAAGTGAAAGAACCGCTTGGAATAATCGGGAAAGCGCAAGTAATCCGGGCTTCCCTCCGGGGGGCTTTTCTGGTCCAAGATGGCCGCCTCCTTCAAGTCGAGCCCGGCAGAGAATACAGGGCTGCCGTCGGTCCGGTTGGCACCGGTGAGGATCACGACCCGCGTGTCGAACGAGTGGTAGAGGTGATCCATCGCGGCGTTGAAGTCGTCGATCATCTGCATGTTGATCGCGTTCAGTTTTTCCGGCCGGTTGAGCGTGAGGATGGCGATGCCGTCATCCCGCTCATCGAGCAGTAGCGTCTTGAAATCCATGATAATTCTCATCATGATAATTTGACGTAGATCAAGTCGACTCGCCATTTCATGATATCGTTTTTTATGCCCCGCGGCGGGACGGGAAGAACATGAAAATAACGGATGTCAAGGCCACGTTTGTGTGGCCAAGCTCGCTGTTCGTGCGAGTGTTCACGGACGAAGGCATCACGGGGATCGGGGAATGCTCGCCCATGAACGTGTGGGCGATCAAGGCTTGCATCGATCACGCCTTGAAGCCACTGCTCGTCGGAGAAAATCCGGTCGAGATCGACAAGGTCTGGAACAAGCTCTTCTTCAAGACCTACAAGCTCGGCGTCCAGGGGATCCAGCCCGAGGCCATCGCGGGCATCGACATCGCCTTGTGGGACATCCTCGGCAAGGCCACGAGACTCCCGGTCCACGCGCTGCTCGGCGGCGCGTATAGAAACAATCTCCAGCTGTACGCATCAATCGGGGGCGGGGGAAACATGCGTGTTACCGACATGGTGAAGGCCGTGGAGAAGAAGCTCGCCGAGGGCTTCAAGGCGTTCAAGATTCGCATGGACTGGGGTGTATCTCATCTCGACGCCGATCCCGTCAAGGATCTAGAGATGTTCATGGCCGTAAAATCCATTATGAGCAAGGATTGCCTGCTCAGCTTCGACGCGAACAACGGGTACACGGTGCCGACCGCGATCTCGCAAGGCCGGAAGTTCGAGGATGCCGGCATCTACCACTACGAGGAGCCCGTCCCGCAGTACGACTACGCGGGGCTCAAGCAGGTAGCAGACGCTCTCGACGTGCCGGTTTCCGCCGGCGAGCACGAGTACACGCGCTGGCAGTTCCACGACCTCGTCACGAGGGGCGGCGTCGACATCATCCAGCCCGACGTGGTCAAGTGCGCGGGGATCTCCGAGATGCGCAAGATCGCGGCCATCGCCGAGCTGTACGACAAGATCGTGCTGCCGCACCAGACCCAGCCGACCGTCGGCCACGTGGCGAGCATGCACGTCTGCGCAGCGATCAAGAACTGCACGCGCCCGCACGAGTTCACGGGTCGGCGACCGGACCTGGAGGCCTTGTTCACGAACTACCCCGCGCCCGAGGGAGGGTACATGGCCTTGCCGGGCGGCCATGGGCTCGGCCTGGACATGGACGAGGCCGCGTTCAGGGAAATCGACGAGGGGTGAAAGATCATGACAATGATGGATGACATCGGCCATGAGCTGTTGATGTTTTTCATCT
The DNA here is from genome assembly GCA_030587475.1 of Candidatus Sigynarchaeum calidifontis. Lineage (GTDB taxonomy): Archaea > Asgardarchaeota > Lokiarchaeia > Sigyniarchaeales > Sigyniarchaeaceae > Sigyniarchaeum > Sigyniarchaeum tengchongense. The sequence continues at coordinate 56,729 of JAUQYZ010000228.1, read as the reverse complement.
GGTTCGTGTCGATGGTGGCCTTCGTCGCGTTCCATTACTTGATATACATACTGGTTTCCGGCTCTGGCAAGAAGGTGCCGGTTCCCGACGAGGCCCTGGAATACACTTACAAGCCCGAGTTCTTGCCGAAGGATGGGTACTTCATCGACCTCCACAGCCACACGCTCGCCAGCGACGGCTGGATGACGCCCGAGCAGAATGTCAAGTGGCACATCGCCAACAATTATCAGGCTTTTGTACTTACCGACCACAACACGTGCAAGAACGTCAAGGAGTCACTCGCGCTGCAAGCCAAGTACCCGCAGGTCCTCATCATCCCCGGCTACGAGTGGACGACGGGACGGCTCCACCTCAACTTCATCGGCATCGAGGACTGGCCCTATCCTGCCCCGCCCGATAACCCGACGGACGTGGAATGCGAGGACGCCATCAAGAAGGCGAAGGCGCTCGGCGCCGTCGTGCTCGTCGATCATGTCACGTGGACGATGGACCAGCCCCGGCTCAGGTCCGGCGAGCTCGTGCACCCCACGCGCGAGCAGTTGCTCGACTGGGGCGCCGATGGGTTCGAGATCAACAATGAAATGTACTGGCACGACCCGCTCACGCTTCTCAAGCTGGACGAGTGGCACCACGAGTGGAAGGGGCGCAAGATATTTGCCGGCACGGGCACGGACATCCATAACCCGTTCAAGTCGTGGCCGACCGCGTGGACGCAGCTGCTCCTCGAGCCGGGCGAGCGGGAGCACGTGACCATCGACACGGTGAAGGCGGCGCTGCTCCAAGGGCGGACGAAAACGTGGCAGAACCACGACTACCGCCAGCCGCCCGAGGCGAAATTCTGGCGGCCGGGGCAGAACCGCAAGCTCAAGGCTGCCCTCGCGCCTTTCCTCGGCACCGTGGAAGGAGCGAGGCTCGTGGCCGTGTCCAAAAAGGAAATTGCCAGCTACGTCGCGTGGCTCTTGATTGCCTACGTCCCGGTGCGCTTGTTGTTCTTGATATTCGCCCTCATTTGAGTCCGGTTCATTCCCTTCTTTTCTTTCACACTCAATTATAAGGACTGGAACCCAGCAATTTTATTTGGTGAAGACGGGATCACATCTATAATCCATTACTTCATGACAAAAAAAGGGATACATAATGGGAAGCAAATGTATATCATGCGGTTTTTCATCAGACGATCAGGACGCCCGTTTTTGCCCGAATTGTGGCGGTACCCTCGAAGCGGAGGCAGCTGCCCCGCAAGCCGCTCCGGCGAACATCGCGTGCCCGAACTGTGGCTCGGACGCGAATGGGCCGGGTTCCCGGTTTTGCCAGAGTTGTGGCGCCGCCCTCGGTGGAGGTCAAGCCGCTCCCGCGGTCATGCCCGTCGTGACCCCGGCAGCGGTGTCGCCGGCGATATCACACGGAGATTCGGGTTCCAAGCGCGTAACAGGCATAAAAATCAAGATGATGCCCATCGCCAAGATGATCGAGAACGGGATGGAACAGTCTGGCTTGATCGAGCTGCATTCTGATGGTATCATTTTTTATGGCAAGCACATGGCGATCATCGCGTCGCTACACGTCTCGGACATAGCGAGGGCGGATCCTGGCCCTAGATCCAATCTTTTGGACGTGAGAATGAAGGACGGTAGCTTGAAGTCCTTCAAGTTCATGAATGCGAGGGATTGGGCAGGGATCATCAACACGAATATCAGATGACGGGGTTCCGATTCTTGCCGTTTGATTCCTTTTTTCTTCTCATCCGATTTCAGACCATCACGGGAAGGCCTTGACGCCGCGGTGGTAGGTCGCGAGTAAAGGGATGGATTCCACTGCCTCCTTGGGCACCGCTCGCGGGTCGGCGCCGAGCAGCACGAAGTCCGCGATCTTGCCCGGCTCGATGCTTCCTTTCACTTGTTCTTGTCCGAGGGCGTACGCGGCGTTGATCGTGAACATTCGCAATGCTGCCATGACCGGGATGCGTTCCTCGGGCACGAACCCGCGTCGGGTGACGCAGGCCTGGATCGCCTTGAGCACGTTTGCCGATTCGATGGGCGCGTCCGATGCTCCCGCGAGCATGACCCCGGCATCCATGATGGACTTGAACGGGTATGCCTTCTTGATGCGACGAGGGCCGAGCCGTGCTTCGAGCCACGTCGCCTCGCTGTTGATGAACGCCGGCTGGCAACAGAGCGTGAGACCCAGCCTCGCCGCGTCGGCGATGGTGCCGGGATCGAGAGTCGACGCGTGCTCGATGCGGTGGCGGTGTGGATTGCTGCCCGGCACGAGTAGCCGCGCGAAGAGGTCCACGACGATGCGGTTCGCCTTGTCGCCGATGGCATGAATGGCAATCTGGTACCCGAGCTCGTGGGTTTCCTTGAAAATCTCGAAAAGCACGTTGCTATCCTTGACCATGAACCCGGCCTCCCCCGAGGTCGAGTCGGAGAAGGGCTCGAACATGGCCGCGGTCCTCGCGCCATAGCTGCCGTCGGCGTAGAGCTTGATGCCCCCCACGACGAACCGCCCGCCACCCACGTCCATTTTCTTGAACTTCGCGTCGGCCCGCTTGATCTGGCGTGGCTTGCTGGTCACGAGGTAGAACACGATGTCCTGGGAGATGATGTTTTCTTGGAGAGTGAGTTCCATGAGGGGTAACTCGACTGCGCCGGCCTCGCCAGCAATGCCTTCCCCGCCGAGCTGTACAATGCCACCAATCGTGGTGATGCCGAAGGAAGCCAGTTCCCGGGAGAACGATTTCCCGGCTGCCTTCAACCGGTCCATCCCGGGCATCGGCACGCGGCCGAGCGGGATGGACGTCGCTGTCTCCGTGAACACGCCCGTGGGTTCCCCTTCCGAGTCGACGCGGATCTCGCCGCCGGCGACGTGCCGTGCCTTGACCGTTTCCTTGTTGATCCCGAGCGCGTCCAGCGCCACCGAGTTCACGGAGCAGATGTGGCCATCGTGCCGAAGCACGACCACCGGGCGCGTCGGGGACGCCCGGTCGAGTTCCACACGTGTCGGAAAATGTCGTTCCCGCGGATCGGCGAACAAGTCTTCCATGAGATCCTTTGCCAGGATCCACTCGTCCTGGGCGCGCGTTGCCGCGTCTTGCCGGATCGATTTCTCGATATCGTGATAACTTCGGGCGGCCGACAAGTCGAGCTGCGTCTTGAAATATATATACACGCCGGGATGGAGATGCGTGTCGATGAAACCGGGCACGATGCAAGCACCGCCCGCGTCCACCTCGACGGCATTGGATTGGCTGCCAGGGTTTTGTTGCTTCAAGAATGCTGCGACTGCTTGCCGGACCCGCTCAATAGTCCCCACGGCAAGGATCTTGCCACCGGCAACGGCCATGGCATCGGCGACGGATTCATCCTTGTCCATCGTGAGGATCGCGCAGTGGTGGAAGAGGGTGATTTCGTCGACCGGCATGATACGAAGTTCTTATCGCCCGCCGATCATATATTCGTTGCAGAACGCGACCCGGTAGGCGGCGTATCCGTGCATGAATCCCCCTCGGCTGAAGATCCTCGTCGTGAGCGAGCTCCCCATCCTCAAGATGTTCTCCGGCGGGGCGAAGACCATGGGAGGCATCGAGGTCAACCACGTGAGCATCATGAAGCATCTCGCTGCCCGTGGCCACGAGATCCGGACGAACGTGCCCTTTCCGCCCTGGAACCCGCCAGACATCATCGTTTGCCCCACCTTCATGCCCGTCGCATGGTACCTCATCTGGGTGTACAAACTGATGTACAAGTGCGCGGTCGTCCAGCACGCGCACACGACAGTCGAGGACCTGGTTGGTGGCCTCCTCCCGCCGTCGATGGCAGGGTTCGGCGCGAGTTACTTGAAGCAGCTTTACGGCCTCAGCACGATCTTGATCACGCCGTCCAACCATTCCAAGCTCGCGATCGAGGCCTTGCACCTCCCCTCTAAAGCCCCCGTCATTCCCGTGTCAAACGGCGTCGACTTGCGCAAGTTTTCGTTCAACGAGGACAAGCGCGATGCGTTCAGGAAGTACCTCTCCAAGCACTTCAAGGTGGACGCATCGAAGCCCGTCGTCCTCGGGGTCGGGGTGCCCTGGAAAAGAAAGGGCTTGGACGCGTTCCACGAGGCGGCCAGGCAGCTCCCGGGCTACGTGTTCGTCTGGGTAGGCAATTTTATTCTCGACAAGAAAATCAAGGAGCATTACGACGACATCGTGACGTTCACGGGCTACGTGCCCGACATCGTCGCGGCTTACTGCGGCGCCGATGCCTTCTTCTTCCCGTCGCGCGCGGAGAACCAGGGCATCCCGCTCCTCGAGGCGGCCGCTTGCAAGCTCCCGATCGTCTGCCGCGACCTTCCGACCTATGACTGGATCCAGGATGGCGTCCATTGCTTGAAGGGGAAGGCGGACGGGGACTTCCCGGCGCTGCTCCGCCGGGTCGTCGAGGACAAGGGGTTGCGGACCCGGCTCGCCACCGCGGCCCTGGAAAACGTGCAAACGCACGACATCGAACGGATCATCGACCAGGTTGAAAGAATTTACCGGAACGCGATAGACATGAATAAAAAAACCAGTCATCGCCTCTAGAGGGGTAAAAAGAGCCAGATTGGCTACCTTCACACGAAATCCATCTTGATGTACAATCCAGTGAAGAAGATGGCGAGGGTCCCGAAGAACCCGTGGATCACGCCCGCGATAAACAAGTTCCGCGTATCGGCGTGGAGGAATGACCGCGCTATGAAGAGTTCCATCATAAAGGCAGTCACGACAAGTGGCCACTGCGGTGCATGCATAAAGCCGAAAAAACTCGCGATAAGAGTAACGTTGACGACCTCGGACGCTCGTTTGAACGGGAACCCGTGCCTGAACCGGGTGCTCAAGTAGACAAGAAACGGGATTTGCTGCATCAGGCCCCAAAAAGTGTAACCGTACCAGATCGCAAGGAAATCGAGAACCGTCCCTTCGACCTTGAATAATTCTAAGGTGAACAACGACATCCCGAAGACCACGCAAAGCTGGATGAGGAAAGGCTTGGCCATCGACTTCAGAGACACCCAGAGGTTATCCTTGCGAATGAGGAACAAGATCAAGATGATCTGGAAGAGCACGTACTCAATTATGGCAAGAGGGATCTGGAACCACGGAGCGTTGTCAGAAACGATCTCGTTCAGCTTACCGATGACCGGCACGAGTTTGAATATGAGGTTGAATTCTTGAAGGTAGAGGGGAAATACGAATACTGATAAAAAAATCAATAGCAATGCGGCAATTAATATAGCAGGTTTTTTGCGATTGAAAAATTGTTCCTTGATAAGCTTGATATTACCGATACCGAGTTCTTCTGGCGTGTTTCTATGAATTAATGGCCCGATGGCTATCATATAGACGAGTAAAATGGTTCGAAACATGTCCTCGATCACATTATTTAGTTTAAGCACCAATCGAACGAGGACAAACATAATCAGGAAATAAACAGCAATACCCTCTACCAGGTTCTCGATCTTGCTGAAATGCTCGTTTTCCGTCTTCGACATGAAGAATTCTAGGAGCTTGAGCTTCGCGTGGTGGAACATCGAATGATCCTCCCCGTCATGTTTCAAATGCTTTTTGTTTCTATGCAAGGTCTGGCATGGAACGCCTTGCCCCGCATGTTAAAGGCGTGGCGAGGCATCTAGACCATGAAGGTGGATCATGACGATATCGAAAAAGAACATCCTGGGCACGAATAAGATTACGCAAATCTGCATCGTGGTAAAGGACATCGAGAAAACAGCGACGAACTATGCCGACTTTTTCGGCGTGAAAAAGCCATCGGTCAGCATGACGGGGCCACGAGAGGAGACCCACGCTGAATTCAAGGGCGCGCCGACAGATGCGAGGGCGAAGCTCGCCTTCTTCCAGTTCAAGAACATCGCGCTCGAGTTGATCGAGCCCGTCGGCGGCCCGAGCACGTGGAAAGAATGGCTCGACACGCACGGCGAGGGCGTGCACCACGTGGCCTTCAAGGTGAGCGACACGAAGGGGAAAGTGAGAGCGCTTTCGGGCAAGGGCGTGAGCGTTGCCCAGCACGGCAAGTTCCGTGGCGGGCAATACACGTACCTCGACGCGACTGGCTCGCTGAAGGTCATTCTCGAGCTGCTCGAGTAGCCATCATGAATCACCGAATCCTCGCGGGCTTACAGCTTCGGAAATCTTGCGTGCTCCTTCACGTATTTCAGCAGCGCCCAGAACCCTTTTTCCGACATGTACTTCCGCGCGGTCTTGTACCCCTCGCCATAGATCGGGCTATCGTTCGCCTCGATGAGATCAAGCCGATATGCGACCTCTGGCCCTTTACGGCTGCGGAGCCATAAAAACGAGAAGATCTCGGCCATGCCTTCCTCCACGACGGGCGGGAGCGCCGGAAAGTCGTGGGCGAACATGTACGCGTGCCCTATCTCGTGCGCGAGCACGCCAGAAGCCGCGATCTCCGTGAGCCCTTTCAGGAGGAGAATCTCCTGGATCCGCTTCGACTGGACTTGCCTCGACCCTCGCGTCTCGATTCGGACGACCTTCTTTATCAAGCCAGTAACGGGGTGCATTGAATCGCCCGCGGCTTCCTTTGCCATCTGGCGCGCGTCGACGAGGCGCACGGGCACGCCCTGGACGAGATCAGTGAGCGGTAATTCGTAATTCTTGAAAAATTCCACGATGCGAGGGAGCACGCGATCGTTGACCTCGCGCTCCCCGAGAATCTTGGGCACGCAGATGTTGCAGCAATACCGTCCATCGCCGAAGTCCACCCCGCCACGCGTGAGCAGCGTGCTGATGGGCCTGCCGCAATTGGAGCATGAGGGGAGATCGTTCTGGTGGCGGGCATGATAGACGTCCCCCCAATAATTCTTGAGGAAGGTGCCCTCGATCACGTCGCCGCACACTGCACACTTCACGCCGACCAGGCTCTTGAAATCGAGTTGACAATAAATTTTCCCGGCTTTTTCAAAATATGGACTGTTCACGAGCGATCGGCCACAGATCGCGCATGTAAAGTGCTCGGGATGCCACGTTTTTCCCAGGGCCTTGACGAACGACGCGCGGATGGGTTGCCCGCAGCTTGCACAGATCGGCACGTCCACGATCACACCTCGTTTTACATCCCAATGATTTTCATTAAGATGCTTTCCTTTTCAAGCAGCATCTCCATATTCGGCGAGAACTTCCCCTCTAGCCGGAAACCGAAGTCGAGCCACGGGGCACCCTCGAGGAGCGTGCGAGCACGCCTCGCGTTTTCCAGCTCGTCCTTGGCGATTTCCACGAGATCCCCGGCGTCTACCCCTTCGATGCCCATGCCCGGCCGATCCCTTGCTGTAAGAAACCGGATCGTGTTGAAACAAGCCACGAAAGTGCGGTGTACGAACTCCACCAGCAAGGCTTCCTCCCGGACGTGTTGCTGCTGGTCGCGGTCGAGACCATCCAGGTGTTCAAGTGCAGCGCCCATTGCCTCGTGTGCTTCCTTGCTCGCTTGCATAGCATTTCCCAGCTCCGTGAGGAATACTCCCCACGCCTTGGTTGCATCATCGGCGATAAATCCCCACGAGACCGGGGAAGCGGGAAGGGCATTTAGCACCAAAGATTCGAACTCCCGTATGCGCGCGCTCGATAAACTCGCCTCGTTCTCTTGCTTGTAGTAGAGCGCGCCCTTGAACACGTCCGGTACCTCCATGCTCGCGCTCGGTAGCAGCGGGTGCGCTGGGCCGAGAAACCATGGCCCCATGAAGTAAGGGGGGATGCAAGGGATGTGCACGACCGCGTTGCTCATCATCGCCCACGCGACGCGCACGTCTCCTGATGCCTTGCCAAAGTCCCGCGCGGCAATCGACTCGATGATGGCACCGGCTGCGATCCCTGGCCGCCAGCGGTGCCACCACCCGAGTTCCTCCGCTCGGGAGCCGAACGCCCCGAAGAACATCCAAGATTGCAAAACCCCGAACGGGTGCAGCGAGCTGATGTTGGCCCACTTCTCGGCTAGCCTATCGATGCAAGGCACGTAGGGGACGTGGATGAATTCCAGGCCGAGCGCGGTCTCCGACTTCACAATGAGGGGGATGCCGCGGCCGTGGCACGTGACTGCTTGCTCCGCGATGCGGTCCGACGGGCCAGTGAAATCGATGCTGTAATCCCAGATTAGCTTCGAGTATCCGGTGCCCTCCTTGTGAACCCACTGGTCCTTGTCGATCTCGGAGAGGAACGATGCGCCGCCAGGCAGGGCGTTGATCAGATCGATCTGGTACGGATCGGCAGACCAGCGGGTCGCGGAGTACGGCCACGCGGCGATGACGGCCAGCGGGCTCGACCGGTGCACCGCATCGACAGTGACGCCGACAAGCTTGCTCACCACTGCCTCCGGTTTCTGCTTGCTGCACGCGAGGCAGTTGGTCTTCGCCAAGACCGGCGTCTCATCGGTAAAACGCCGTTTATCCGGGTTCATGAAGCAATGGTAATATGACTCGCCCCCGACGATGAGGATCAAGCCGCCGAGAAGCGGCACCTCCTTGAACAGCGATGTCCAGGTCTCGGCGATGAAGTCGAGGTTCTCCTTGCTAGATGAGCATAGACAATAGAGATCCCCCTCGCCCTTCCGGGAGCCGCGAGCGAGCCGGGCCCCGCGGGCCAGGGGATGCGACTCGAAGACGGGATGATCCGAGAGCAGCTTGGGGCTAGCGGGGACGTAATACAGCGAGATGCCGTACCTCGCGGCCCGTTCGGTCGCGTCCTTGAGCATCGCCACGTTTTCCGCGTGGTCCGGGCGGTTAAGCTCGGGAAATATTTTACTGTTGACGTAGAGCAGCCAATCCCCGTAGATGCTCATGCCGTTGCAACCGTGGTGCACCAACATCTTGAACGCATCGTCTGACAAGTAATCCTCCGAGAGGTCGGGCACCAGGAAGTTTGAACCGAACGGAGCCTGGCTGATCTGCACTTGCCAGGCAGGCTGAAGGGAAATCTCCCCGATGGGAACGCAAAGCTGGCGCCGGTTCGCGATCTCCTTCTCTATTCCCATCCATCCCGCCCAGGCGCCGGCCATCGTACTCGCGGTAATGGCGATCGCGTTGTCAGAAGTTACCAGGTGGTAGGCGCCCGGCGGGGTCGATCTGTCCAAGCGAATGGTTATCTTCCTGGAGGATCCAGGTTCGACCGCGACGCCGCATTTCTTGAGGAAATCGGTCGCGTCCGCCCGGATCTCGCGCGCACCCACCATGGCATCATCGACCACGACGTCCCAGCCTCCATCGAGTGGTACCAGGCCCTCGCGATCCCCCGGGACTGAAAACTTGGACGTCAACCGGTGCACGGCACGCCGCTCAATGCAGATAGGATTCGCATTCCGGTCCTTGAGGAAATCGCGAATAAACAAGGAATTGTGCAGCATTATGGAATTCCTATTCTATTTTTCTTTCAGATTACGTCTTTCGTTGTCCACGGTCGCTGCGATGGTACCCGCGTGTCTACTATCGCAAAAGGAACCGGGAGCGAGCCGGTAATCGTGGCAGTGTAGTTGCCATAGAAGCCGGTGAACGTGCATCGCCCGGCACCGTCAAGCGTGACAATCCTCGACGAGTTCCATTGCACGTGTATCAAGTCGTAGAGCGCATCGTAAATGGGCAAGATGCGCCCGGTTTGCGACAACATGTAATCGCCGAGCTCAGGTTGCCACCACGGGTCCTCAAGGAACGACCACCACGATACCGCGTCGACCGCGGGGTGCGAGAAGAACATCGTGTACGCCTTGATCGCGAGCTCAGCTTGCGATGCCTCAGTCATCGGGCCGCGGCGGATCGACCGATCACCGCCATAATACCCCATGCTGCCCGGGTCAAATTCGGTGATGTGAAGGGGGATCTTGAAGCGCCCGAAGGAATCGAACGTGTCGATGATATCCTTCATCGGCACCCATGCTTTCATCCACTCGTGGCACTGGAAGCCGAGCGCGTCGGGTGCATGGCCGTCGTCCACGACCCGCTCCACGAAATCGTAGAACACGCCGGCATCGTTGCCCGACATCGCGGCATCGCCGGGCTGTATCGTGTCAAACTCGTTGGCAATGAACGTGCAGTCGGCGCGAACCGAGCGTGCCTTCGCGACCGCGTTTTCCCATGTCTCGACGGCCGTCGATCCGAGCAGCAAGTTCTTCACGTGGGTCATTTCATTGACTAGATCCCAGAACTGGACGTCCGTGTGGTTTAAAAGCACGTTCTCGATGTAATGCTCCGTCCATTCCTTTCGATAGGTGGCATTCGTGCTGAACTCGACTTGGCCCGGGATCTGTTTCGTTTTTTCCCAGATGATGGGATGCCCTTTCACGGTAATGTTCGCGGCGTGCAACATGGCCGTCATCTCCTTGAGCTTGGCCTGACGTGCCGGGTAGGCGCCCATGTAGAACGGGAGCGTCGCGTAGTTGAACAGCCGGGAGAAATGCGAGATGTAAGTCTCGTTCAGCGTGGCGTTGAAGGGGGCACCAGTGTACGAGTAATTGTAGAAGAACGCATCGCTGCCGAACTTGAACGCGTGCGTGATCTGTTTCACGACAACAGTCTTGCTCGCGTTTCCTGGGCCGAAATCGAGGGCCACTGTCCCGCGACGGATGACCTGGATCCGCTCCCTCGCTTCCGCGAGCAACTGCTCGTCTTCCGCCCATGCCCAAACATTGTAAGGCGTTATGCAATCGACGATCGTGAAGGCGAGAAAGGTCATCGATACGATGATCCACGTCGCACCGAGTAGCCTAAAACGCCGCTTGCCTCTGGAATCACTTGCCATCTAGTCAATCCCCCCGATCAAGTAAACGATCCCGATCATCACCGCGGCCATGGCGATGGAAGAAAGCACCGCCACGATGATGCCAGCACGGGGCCGCGCCTCGTTCCGTGCGGCGACCTTCCCCGACACGCGCCAGATTTCGAGCACGGCGGCTGCGAACCCGGCAATCCATATCACCAAGGGAACCATATTCTCGGTGACGTACACGGTGCCCGTTAGAAACAAGGTGATCAAGGCCGACCCGGCGATGATTGGCAAGCGAATGGTTGTCGCGGCGATGAGTTCGAGGAATACGTGACTGAAGGTGCTATTCTGCCCTGCTTTCGAGATGGCTCCGGCGGTCGCCATACACCCGGCGATGATCACGGCGATACTGCACGATGTGATGACGAGGGAATGCCAGGCGCTTCCCTGCTCGAGCGTGCCGAGAATCATGTCCAACGTGGCCTGATCGAGAGGGCTGCTCAGGGCAAGACGGTGGATATCCAGGATGACCGTGACGAGGCGAGAGAAAGAATACAGCCCGACGACGATCATGATCCAGCGGGCGGCCTTGTGGGTCGAAAGCTTGCTCCAAGCTGTCTCCGGCGAGCCGATGGAATTGCCTATCGCGTCGATTAGTTTTTCCGTCATCGTGTGTGTTCCTTGCTCCGTAGTTGCATCTCACGATTATAAACGCTGGTGGCCAAGCCGACCGAGACCATCGAGGTGCACTCTGGGAGGGATGGGGCGGTTTCGATGAAAAGCGAACGTTTTATATAGAAACGCTGGGATATTACCTTAATTAACACGAGGTTGAATAAGTTTATGGACTTGTTTGGTACGATCGTGTTTCCAAGGCCCAGCCAGTACAATGTCATGCTCATCATTCTTGACGGGCTAGCGGATGTTCCTGTCGAAAGCTTGGGAAACAAGACCCCGCTCGAGTACGCTGACAAGCCCAATCTCGACGATCTCGCCAAGAAAGGGCAAAACGGGATGGTCTGGCCGTACGTGCCGTGGACGCCTCTAGGATCCGGGCCGGCACACCTCGCATTGCTCGGATATAACCCGCTCGAAAACTACATCGGGCGAGGTCCCCTGGAGGCGCTCGGCGAGGGCGTTCCGACGGACGAAGGCGACGTGATCATCCGCTTGAACTTCGCGACCGTGGATCCAGGCACGAAGATCGTTCTCGATCGCCGCGCCGGAAGGATCGAAACCGCGGATGCAGCCACGCTCTTCGACTATCTCAACAATAACATGCAGCGCGATTGGGACGGGCTGAAGTGGAAACTACATCACACCAAGGGATACCGCGGCGTCATCACCATCAAGAACGCGTCGTCTTGGATCGACGGCTCCGATCCCCGTGCCGACCCGAAAGGCTTCGAGGAGGTACACGTCATCCAGGCTATGAAGGACGATCCCCTCGCCCGGAAGACGGCCGCCTTCATGAACTGGTTCACGCAAGAGTCACACAAGCTGCTGATCGAGCACCCGTACAACAAGGAACGAACAAGGAGGGGATTGGCCCCCGCGAACCACTTGCTCAGCCGTGGCGCCGGGACGATCAAGTACCCCCAGCCCTTCGCCAAGCGATACGAGTTTTCGAGCCCGGCCTTCGTTTCTGGTTTCCCGCTTTACGTCGGCCTGGCCCGGTTTCTAGGTATCGAAACCGTGATGCCAGAAGACGAGACCATCCCGAAGAAATTCGCGAAGGCAGCCGAGATCTTCAAGGATCACGACATCACGATCCTGCACGTTAAAGATCCCGACATCGCGGGCGAGGACGGCGACGTGGAAGGAAAGGTACGCATCATCGAGGAAATCGACAAGAACTTGAAAAAAGTTTTGGACGTCATGAATGCCAAGGACACCATCGTGATCACGGCGGACCATGCCACCCCCGCGAAGATCAAGGACCATTCGGGGCACCCGGTGCCGATCTTGGCCTATGGGCCATTCACCGGGCACGACGGTGACCTGGTGACGGGATTCAACGAGAGAGCGTGCGCGAAGGGCTCGCTCGGCAATTTTCGTTCGATATACATGATGAACTTGATCTTGATGCTCACGCTGCGGCTGAAGACGTTCGGCGCATGAACCGAGAAGCACGTTACTCTGGAAATAAAAAAGGACAAAACGGGCACGGACAATACTTTCTATTTTTCATCCGCCAAGCGCCATGATGACCACGGTGATCACCAGGCCTACCATGACCATGGCGATGGCGGTTTTCACCTTTCCTTTACCCGTGTGCGACGCGTAAGCATACCCGACCCCGAAGAGCAAGGCAAAAGTGATGAGCCGGGATAGCAGCATCTTGATCCAGAGGGCGACCATCGGGATGAAGAACGGCACCACGATGAGGAACGCCGTGAGGAACGTGAGCAAGAAGCAGACGAAAGCCCCGGCCACGTCATCCATAGTGATGCGAACCTTCCCCGGTTCCTTTATCGACATTCTTTTATACACGTTAGAGCATAACAGCTTCCGTTCCTCGTCATCGAGATCGTTGATGATGTCGGAATCGAGTGCCTTGTCGATGAGGGCGATCGCGTTTTTTTCTTCCTTTTCCTTCTTAACCGCGGCAACCAGCCAGTTGTACCTTCCCCGTTCGATTAGGCTGGAGAAGATGTACATTAGCCCATCGACGAGCCCCCACGCGATGTTACATCCCAATGTCGCGGCGATGATCACGCGCCCGTTGATATCCTCTTCACCAGATAACAAGGCGATTCTCGATGCTCCAATTATGGTCATCGCCATTATCAACCCGAATATGATTTCCGAAAGCCTGTCCGATGCAGAAAGGTAATTATTCAGGTGTTTCTTCGGCATAAACGATCACGCTGTGATGAATCTAAGGAGTTTGTCACCATTGCTGCACGAGCTGATAGAATAGCTCGCTTGGGAAATAAAAAGGTGATGACGGCTGTTCCATCGGCGCTCGAGGCCGCCGTGGCAATCTTCAACCGTCGTTCTTATCACCTAACACGAGTGCATCCTGGATATTGTCGTCATCCTCGGGTTCGTCTTGGACGCGCCCCTCCTCGTGAATGCCGATGCCTGGCCCATCGGTGATGCTCGCGAGAGTAGCCTTGGCGCCATCTTTCCGGAGGCTCCGGATGATCGCAATGTTGATCCTCAAGATATGCCTGCCTTGTTCCGCACGTATGGGGCGGGGATCACGATCGTCGAACCATTCGTCTCGAGCGAGGACAGATGCGAGGTGGCGCGTGCAATCGATGAAACTGTGCGACCAATCCGTCGGCATGCTCGTGTCCGACTTCCATGTCCCAGCGCCAGGAAATGGTGGCGGGTGCCCTCTTGCCTCCTTCGAGAACCAGTACACCCCGGGCTTACCAGGCCCGCCGCTCTCGCACCCGACGAACAAGTTGCCCGTGCACCCGGGCACAAAGATCATACCTTCGCTTCCCGTGATCTCGAGCGTCTCGTCGCACCCGAAATAATTGCTGTGCATAGGCAAGTTCTTGACAACGTTCGCGTTCCACGTGCCATAAAGGTTCGGCTTGGCGGTTTCATAGATGACGACCGATGGGCTGTCCAGCGGCACCAGCTTGTAGAGCCTTTGCCAGCGGCACCACGCCCGCACGGCAGTCACTTGCTCCTCGTTGCCTGGCACATCGCCAAGGAACCCTTGCACGATGGAATGCTTGTGGTAACCGTCGTCGAACAGCGTGGGTGCCTTGTAGTTCTGGCCATCCTTGATCTTCCACAAGAGGGTGTGCAGCGGGAACCGCAGCTTGGACCCACGGTATTCCCCCAGGCAGTTGACCGTCCCGATCATGCGCACATTGACCACTTCCACACGCCCGATGACGCCATCCCGGACCAGCTGGAACGCCCGTACATACGGCGGGTGGTACCGGAAGTTCTCGAAGACACGGAAGCGGACGCCGGCCTTGCGCGACGCGTCCACCATGCGATCGTAGGACGACAAGGTCATGGCGGGCGGTTTCTGGACGGACACGTGCTTGCCGGCCTCCGCGGCGGCGACTGCCAGCGGCGCGTGCGAGGCGTGGGGGGTCAACACCTCGACGAGGTCGACCCTGTCGTTCTTGCAGAGCTTGTCGATCGAATCGTATACCTCCACTGACACGGGCAATCCAGCTTCGGCTCGAAACGCCTCGGCGCGGCCCCGGTTCAGGTCGCAGAGGGCGACGATCTCCGCGTCCGGGAAGTCCTTGTATCCGAGCGCGTGGAGCAAGGCGATGTTTCCCGTTCCCACGAGGCCGACGCCTATCTTGCGCGGCATTCACTTGGCACCCCCGCGATTCTTCGGGCGGTCGCCGCCCGATAGCAGTTCCACGGCTTCCCGCCCTGTCAAGCCTTCTTTCACGCCGTATTGCCTCGCGCGCTTCGTCACCCCGCAAATCCGTGCACCGAGAAGGTCCTCGCCGGTCACGAGGTGGCGCTCGATGGAGCCATGCGCCACGGCGATCACCTGCTCGTGCTCTTCCATGAGCTTCACGTCGAAGGCACCGCAACCGACCATGCCGCGGCTACAGATGATCGCCACCCACTGGCCGGAGTCCCAAGACGCCTCTATACACTGTGCTTGATTTCCATCCTTCACGTGGATCGTCCTTACCTTAACCGTAGGAAACATTTCATACACCTGGAATTCTCCCTATCAAATTATCCGAAGTTCCTAGCCAGATCTCCCACGCGCCAGCGACCCGGCCGCTTCCTGGGCCCGTCGTCGGAACTGCGCCATGTCGACCTGCTTGCCCGTCAACCGAGACTCGTCGGCGGCGAACGCGATCATGTGGCTCTCGATGCAGTTCTCCACGGCAGTCGAGCTCTTTATCTCCGGATCGTCACTCCTGACCGCGTTCGCGAAGTCCAGGAGCAGGCCCTCGTCACCGCCCCCGTGGTGAATCCCATGGTAAGGCACGGCCCATTTCTTGACGCGGGGAGGGGCGAACGTCCGAACCTCCAGCTTTCCCGAGAAATCTTTCGACAAGATCTCGCCGTTCGCGCCCCGGAAATCGAGGTTACGCTGCCACATCGCGCTGAAGGCCGACAGCGAGAACGAGCAAGTCACGCCGTTCTCGTAGACGATGCTCGTCGCCTGGTGATCCGTCACGCCGTTGCCGGCATGGAACACGCACTTCCCGTGAGTGCTCGTCTTTAGCAAGTTTAGCACGACCTTCTTATCCAGATCACGGGAAATAATTGAAGCAAAAGTGCGAAACCGGGGATTTTTCAAGAAATCAATGTATGTCCTGAAAGATTGACCCCGGAGTAGAGAAAACGGGACCGATGCGCGCCCCGGCTTGCAATACTGCTTGATGGCATCGAAGATGCACGTTTCTTGTACTGCGCAAGTCCCGTCCGTGCAGCGCCCTGCCGCCCCGGCCGGCGCGTTTCCGGGGTTGAAGAACGACAAGTTGCCGAAGCTCGAGACTTTCGACGCGCGGGACTTTACGAGCCACGTGATCAAGTCGGTGTCGTGGATGCCTTTCGCGATCATGAACGAATTGCCGTCGCCCGCGCTGCTATGGATGCCCCGGACGTAGCTGAGGATGAAATGCCAGTATCCCACGTGTTCGGAACACGTGACGTCCATCAATTTCCCAATACAGCCTTGGTCGAGCAATTCCTTGAATCTCTGGTAGATGGCGTTGTACCTGTTCTCGAACGAGATCGCAAGCTTCCGCCGGGCCTTCTTGGCGACGTCGGCTAGGTGGTAACACTCTGCTGGCGTGTGTGCCATCGGCTTCTCGAGGAGGACGTCGTAGCCGGCCTTGAGGGCCTCGACCGTGGACTCGCGATGCATCCGGCAAGGCAGCGCGTTCATGACCGCGTCCGCAAGTTTTGGCTTCTCGAGCAGCTCCCTCCAGTCGGCGAACGCGTTCCCTTCCGGGATTTTAAAACGCTCCACGAACATCTTCCTGCGATGCAGATCGGGCTCCGCGACGGCAACATAGCGGACATCGTCGTGCAGCTTTTCAAAGAAATACCCGAGGTCGAGCTCGCCTCGTGTTCCCGCCCCGAACAATGCAAAGGTAACTGGTTTTTTTCCCACGTTTTCTTCCCTCGCTGTGTCGTTCGATCCCGGGGCCTTCCGCGCACGGGAATCCTTCCGCCGTGTCAATCTGCACGTTGGGCTTTTAGGCTTTTCGAGACATGACGCGTTTTAAAAGCGGAGCCGGAAGCGTTCCCAGTAATACTGCCTGACTGCCGCCTCGTCGACGTGCTCGCCGTTGAGATCGAGCCGCGCGATGGACACGAGCATTTCGAAAGCCGGCAAGATGGGCCAGCGGCATTTTTTCTCGACAAGCTCGAATGCATCGAATAACGCGTATCGATCGTGTAATAATATCAAGATCACGATGGACGGCGACCGCTGCACCCCCTCGGCACAATGTACAAGGATACCATGTTTCGGGCGGTGTTCTTGCACGAATTCGAAGACGCTGGCCGCGATGGCAGGCGTGATGTGGCTGGTCTCCTCGAGCATCAAGCGCAAGTAAGCGAAACCTCGCTGTTCGAAATAATTCTCGACGCGGGTCGTGCAGTTGATGATCGCGTGGATGTCCTTCTCTTCCAGCCGGGCACCGTCCCTCGCGTCTGCCTCGTCACCAAGAAAAATCCGGTTCACGATCTCGTCCATCGGTCGCACCATCGGCACGCCACCCACACGGTTCCGTGCCACGATCGGCATGGCTATCGAGCGTTCCTTTTGCTTTAAGTGTTTGTGAATGGTTGCAATGCCTCAAGAACCAGCTCACACCGGGCTCGCCGTAAGGTTCGAATCCCAAGGTTGACCAGGAAATAAGTGACTAGCACGCCACGCCCGACTGCTCGCCCCCCGTGCGCCGGTTAATAGCTTGCATCATATTCGCGTTCACATAAAACCACTGATCGAAAAGTTCAACGTGATGTGGTTGGGTGGCCATGAGCACGCATATCAGAACTTTACTGTTGACGGCGTCCACTACATCACGACTGCCGCGACCTCGTCCTTCCACGACCACCTCTATTCTCGAGAGAATCTGAAGTCGAGCGTGAAAAAGTTCCATTACGTGTTGGTCGATGCGGATGCAAACGAGATGCACGTGAAGGCAATTCCCTTGATCGGCAAGATTATCGACGAATTTTCGATTAAAACAAAATAATGAATGGAAAATTGCCCTTGCTTACCAATTTGACCGGCTCATGAACGGTCCGGTTCTCGGAAAGGATGATCCCGCGCTGGCAAGGAAAATATCGCAGCTCTAGCTCGTCATTTCACGTGATGCCGCTGTAAAAGCTGCTCGATCTCCTCTAGCGCGTCGAGGATCTTGTACCTCAAACCGATGTTGCGACGCTTGAGTTCATCGATCATTTCCCAGATGGAAATGCCAGCGAACGTGGCCGCCGCTCCAAGCGAGATCTTGTCATCAACGTAATCCTTGACAGCGATGTCGAGTTTCTCCAAGGTGATGCTCTTGCGCAGCAAGCGCCGCACCAGCGAGGACTGGTCCTCGAGGGACCGGGACTTTATCTCGTCGATCTCCCTCTTCATGTCGGCGGGAATGATGATCGACAGTTTTTCAACCATGCTTCTCACCCCGTTCCAAGTATTCCTGGATGATATCGGCCGATATCCAACCAGATTCACCCAATCGCTTGATGTTATTCGAGTATTCTTGCTTCCCCAGTGCTTTGACGATCAGCATTTCAAAGATCGTGGCGATCGTGGTTTGGGCATTCAGTCCCATTATTCGCGCGACGTTTCGTGCCTTTTTTTCATCGAGCATAACGTTATCTCCCATCTGCCTCGCGAGCTCGAGTGATTCAAGCTCGCCGCGACCAAGCGGGGGGTAGTTCGACATGTCGAAGGGTTTCAGGGTTTTCACGACGATTTTTCCCTCGTTCACCAGATTTTCGATGATGTACGATTCCATGTAATTCTTTTTCTTTCCCTCCGTGACGACTTCTTCATAAACAGAACGTGAGATCGTTATCTGCCCCGTCACATTTAGGAGAAACGTGATCTTGCCCAGGCGAGTGAGATGGATCAAGGGGCTACTATCCGATATTATCATCTATATCTATGCTAATTGGTGCGACCATCATATTTATGTCTTGTTCTCTATCAATGGACGATATCGTGGATCGGAGAGCCACTCTCATGAAGCGACGGGCGGTGTGTGCAAGGAATAGAGGCGCATTCTCCGCGCGATGTTGACTTGCCACCTGCCCGAAATGGGTCTCAAAATTCTAAGGAGAAATCTATCTTTGGGCAATTGCTGGTTGATCATGCCCTTCAAGGGCTAAAATCACGGCAATTAACGTAGAGGTTATATGTGTGAGAATGAGTTGGTTAGTGGAAGAATGAACATGCTCGATAACCAGGACTCCGATAAGAAGATCACGGGTATCAGGTTGGTTATCGCGGGCCCTTGCTTGTAAAACGAATACCGCACAAATTATCTCATTATATTACGAAAGGTCTGAAGAATCATGGAGAACTTTCAAGAACAGATTGCCCAACTTGAAAAAAAGATGCTGTCGATGGAGGCAGAAAAACAAGCGCGAGACGCGAATCGTATAAAATTGGAGCAAGAAATTCGACCCTTGCGGAACGAACTGGACCAGTTGAGGCAGCCTCAATTGCTGTATTCACGTATTGCCATGATTCTTCCCGATGGCCGGGTCTTGGTCGACGCGGACGGTGGCTTTCGCAAGTATATCGTCAACGTGGCAATTGCATCACACAATTGCTTGTCTATACATTCGCGAGACAAGGGATATGAATTTTATATCATTAAGCATGTAATTGGTTTTTAATGCCTTTCTAAAGGCTATATGCAGCCTCTTTTTAGTCAACTTTTCGGTCGCTTCTACCCAGCGCGATGCATATCTCAAACGACAAAAATGGAGATGGGAGGGGGTGGTATTAAAAGCAATGGCAGATTGACCATCGCATGACCGTATTCTACCGAATCCGTCCACCGGTTGCCGCCGGTCTTGGACAGATCAACCCCCAGTGGATAAATCTCCAACTGCTTTTAGATGTTGCGGATCTCGTCAAACCGCTAATCGCGGGCTTGCTGCCCGAAAAGCGCAGCGGGTACGCCTCCGACGTGTTCGTGCTGTTTCAAGCGTGCATCGAGTTGGGACAACAGTCTGCAGAACACATGGCCGAGTGGTTGAACAACGCGTGCAAAGTGAAGGGATGTTCTTTCCAATCGTTTCATACAAGAATTTTCTCGAATGGAAAAAAACGACGATACTTCCCAGACCAGCCGGCGCTATCCCGATACTTGAAAGAGGTTGCTGCGGCTGCAAAAACAGAAGAGTTCTGGAACATCGTCCATTTCGCGCACTTTCTCTTGCTGCAAAAGTTAGAACTTGTCAAGAAGAACCTGAAAATGATCGTCGACGTGCACGACGAGCCTTGCAAGAAGGACAAGAACGACCCGTATTGCTTCGGGCAGAAGGAAGGAAAGACCGTTTACAAGACGCTCGTGTTCTCCGTGATATCTGGTGAACTGCACCAGGTCATCGCCGTGTACAAGCTCAAGAAAGGCATGAAGCGGTTGCCGCTGTTCGAGGTTGTTATGAACCGGCTGCGAGCAAATGGATTCACGGTCACGTACGCGCTGGTCGACCGTGAATTCTACCGAAAGGACTTGTTCCAAGCCTTCATCCGCTGGAAGGTCACCGTCATCACGCCGGGACGAAAATGCAAGCAAACCGAGCAATTGATGGAGGATTATTTGCTTGGCAAGTGTGAACGTTTCGGTCGAGGCTTTATGATGCTCCCATACGTCCGCGGGAAGGGACAACCCTTGCTGGAGTTTGATCTCCTCCTCGCGGCAAAACGGAAGTACCATCGGGATCAAGTGAAGCGTGAATTCGATGCCAAGAAGTTGTCCATCACCGATGCAAAGAAACGCATTTTTCCGCTGGTCATCTTGCGCGCTGGAAGCCGTGGCATCACGAAGATCCGTGGCAACGAGGGTTACATCCGGCTATTGTATCGCCAGTGTTGGTTCATCGAGATCGCCTTCCGCGAGATGAACCGGCTCGGCATCTCGTCCCATCTCCGCGGCCGGGATAGCCGGCTCGGCATCCTCGGCGCAAAAGCCTTGATCTACAACATCTGGCAGGTGCAGCGCTTGCTCGCCGCGAGGGCAGATCCCACGGCAGAGCCGCTCGAACTGAACGAGTTCCTTGGAAAGACCTTTTCTCGCCGGTTCTACCCGTATTTGTCTCCCGTTGGCATGAATCCTTAAAATTAGGCACGATGGATATGGTCAGCTTGATGGAAACCTATAAATCGGGGTGAATTACATACTTAATGGTATAAATAAAACATGATGTGCTCTTTCGAGGGCCGAGTTATTTCAAGATCTTGCCGGTTTCGATGAACCAGAGCGCCAGATCCAAGGCCCCGAGGCTCATCCCCGCCTTTCTTGCGATGTCCCGCAAGATTCCCTCGATCTCCAGGTATTTCTTCTTGCCGAGGCCTTTTTGCTTCTCGATGAGCCCGTGCGCGGCGAGCAGGTCGATGATGTGGAAGTCGATGATCGCCACGTTTTCGTAGCCCACGTTGCGCAAAAAATGGCTGCTTTCCTTGTACCCGAAGCCATCGACGTGTTTCACGAGCCATTCCCGCAGTGCTTGCTCGTCATTACCGAAAGAGTCCAATATATCTTTTAAATCATCGCGATACTGGCATGCGTTCCCGAGAAATCTTCCCTTGTTGTTATAGAATCTACCGCCGTTGTCCTTGAGCAATTTGGTAAACTCCTCGGGGCAAGAACAAGTTAAAAACCGGTCGCCAATGGCCGCGTGGAGCTTCAAGCTCGCTTCGGCCCCGCAATTTCCCGTCAAGATGCAAAAACACAGCTCCTTGAAATTGTCGTGGCTCGATCTCCTCCGGAACGTCTTGAACTCTGCCATGCGCTGGTCGATCACGGTTCTCGTGCCAGACCTCGTCAAGGCCTTGATCTTATCAAGCAGCTCCTTTTCGTTAGGCATCGGGTCGAGGAGCTGGTGGGGGCAGTAAAACGTGTCGCCTTTTAAAAATTAGGTCACTCTTGCCATAACCCGACTTCTGTTTTCTTTAAACAAGTAGGAATCGCGGCTCGGTGGCATTATGGCGATGTTCTCAGCCACTTTGCTGCCCTCCACCTCAATCCATGTTCATATATAGCACGCCTTGTCTATGCTCTGTATCCACGGCTTCGAGGTCTTCACGAGCTGTGGGTAAAACTTCTGGCACTCGGCGACCGCGCACAAGGCACCCGTGAGCTTGTGCGTGTTCGTGTAATTCTGGAAAACGAAGCCCTTGTCGTTCAGCTGGTGTTCAGCCGTGGTCAATGCCTTGCTGATCGCTGCCCGCACGTCGTCCTGCCGGTACCCGCCGGCGTTCCGGGACGATCTGGTCAAGGAATATATCCCGTCTAGATCCCTGCAATAGATCATCCCAGGTCCCCACAAGCCATTGCTGGGCTGCTGAAACCGCAGCGTCCAGTCGACGACCTTCTCTGGATACGGCCATTTCTTCCCCATGTACTCGTAGACGTAATATATGTGGAAAGCGCCGAACATGTCGTGCGGGTGCGGCTTTTTCGCGAGGAGCTTGTGCTGCCATCCCCTGCGCCAGAAACCCGTCTCGGGATCTGCCTCCTTGTCAAACCAAGCGAAGTACCAGTCGAAGAACGATTTCGTGCCCTCGCCGGTCATGGCGAGCGTGGCCGGCACTCCCGACCAGACGTGCGAGCCGCTCCAGATCAAGCTCCACTCGGCGCGTTTCCATTGCTTGGTCCACGCGAGCATGGCCTTCTCGTCCTTGATGATGGCGTCCTTCCATGCCATGGGATGGGCGGGCTTCCGGCCGATGAGATGCAAGGCGCACGTGCAATAGGCGGTCGTGTGCTCCCAGAAATGTGCCCGGGCGTAATCCTTCCGGTACTTCCCGGTCGCGGGATCCTGGAACTGGTTGATGGTCGCGGCCCACTCGTCTTTTTGCCTTTCCGTGAGGTCGCCGAGCTCGTTCATGATATACATGCTGATGAGCGTGTCGGTCGTGCCGTATGAATCGATGGTACCGCCAGGCGAAAAACTATAATCGCCGATGCAAGGGCCGACCTTGAATTTTTGCACCCATTCCGGAAATATTTTCTCCTGGAACGTCGTGAAGTCGAAAACCTTGTCCATGGATGTGGCCTCTGTTCATTTTTCCGCAAGAATGGGAGCGTTGTGGTGATATCCCGATTATATCTAGCTCTTGCTCCTCCCATATAATATGCGACTGAGGAAACCTTTTCTTGATTATTACCTCTTGAATGAGTATTACATAGCAAGGTGGAAAAGGAATCTACCATGCCCGGAAGCATTGAAACCCTCGATTTTTCAAATATCAGCCGCGAAAAGGTACTAGCCCGGCTTAAATCTGACGAGTTCGACATCTTGATCATCGGTGGCGGCGTGACTGGTGCCGGGATCGCCCGTGACGCGACGCTGCGTGGGTTCAACGTCGCCCTCGTGGACAAGAACGACTTCGCGTTCGGCACGTCGAGCCGCTCGTCGAAGATGGCGCATGGCGGCGTTCGTTATTTGAACAAGGGGGAATTTGGCCTGGTCAAGGAATCCGAGGCCGAGCGGAACTGGTTGAGGAACGACTTCCCGAACCTCGTGAGACCACTGCCGATCGTCGTCCCGAGCTTCGAGGGCGAGAAACTCAGCAAATTCCTCTTGAAACTCGTCGTCTTCTTCTACAACCTGCTGGACAAGGGCAAGAACTTCAAGAAAGCATACATCGTCAAGGATCTCGCAAAGATCAAGGAAATGGAGCCGGGACTCACGACGAACGGCTTGCTCGGGTTCGGCGTCATATACGACACGAACGTCGACGACGCGCGGCTCACGATCGAATCCATCAAGGAGGCCATCTTCACGGGCAAGTGCGTGGCCGCGAACTACGCCAAGGTCACCCGCCTGGAGCACGACGCGTCGACCGGCAAGTGCTGCGGCGCGTGGGTGTCCGACCAGGAGAAGCCAGGCGACGAGTTCCTCGTCAAGGCAAGGATCGTGGTCAACGCGACGGGCATCTGGACAGATGACATCCTCCAAAAGAAGCCCACGGGTTACCCGGCGCACGTTATCCGGCCGACGAAGGGCGTCCACCTCATCTTCAAGCAAGAGGACGTCCCGATCAACAACGGCTTCGGCATCTCGTCGCACATCGACGGCCGGTTCTACTTCGTGCTGCGCCGCGAGAATCACGTGGTCATCGGGACGACCGACACGGACTACAAGGAATCCCCCGACGACCCCGTGTGCACGAAGGAGGATGCCGAGTATCTTCTATCGACCGTGCGCATAAAGTTCCCCGGTGCGAAGGCGGATCTCGACCACGTTCTCGGCAGCTACGCTGGCGTGCGCCCGCTGGTCGCTCCCCGCGCGAAAAAGGGCAAGGAGCCGTCGGAAAGCGCGGTGTCCCGCGACCACGAGATCATCCACGCAGATGACGATCTCCTCTCCATATGCGGCGGAAAGTTGACGACGTTCAGGGTCATGGCCGAGGACATCATGCTCAAGGAGGTGATCCCCCTCGCTAGGGCGAGGATTCCCAACAAGACATTCGCTCGCACCAAGGGCATCGCCCGCAAGCCATATCTCGTCGGCATGTCCCGGGCAGACTGGGATGCCCACCCGCTCGTCAAGGAATTCGCCAGCAGCGGCAAGCTCGACGGGGAACAGCTTGCGCACCTTCATCGACAATACGGCAAGGCAGCCATTCCCATCTTGGAGAGCGCGAAGGAGGACGCGAAGCTGCTCGATCGGCTCCTCCCGTCCGAGAGCACGAAGTACGCGCCGTGGATCCTCGCCGAGATCAAGTTCACGGTGCTGCACGACTGCCCCGTCCACCTCGTCGATATACTTGCACGTCGTCTTGAATTCCAATGGATGGTTAGACCATCGATCCAGCCCGCGGCGGCCCGCATGGTCGCTATGCTCGCCGGGAGCTTGCTCGGCTGGGATAAGGCTCGGCAGGGGAAGGAAGTCGAGGATTACCTCGCGTACTTGAAGCGGAACAGCTTCTTTTTCTCTGGATAATCACGCCTTCTTTTTTCTTAAGGGTGGCGGATCATTTTCTTGCTCTGGAGATTGCGTATGAATGGCCGCCTCCTAACTTTCCATGTCTCGTATTTCTCGATATTGTTCGCAAGGGCCTTGATCCAGGCGTATTTGCCGTTATCCTTGTTGCAGTATACAAATGCATCGATGTTCATCGTCGGGCTCAACTTTGCCGTCCCGTTCATCGCTCAATTAACGACAATGGTGTATTTCGGGAAAGTACTAGACAAGGGGGCCTCGTCGAGGCGATATGATTTATTGGTCATCCTCGGTTTCTCGGCAATGGCCGCGCAGTTCGTCTTTTTTTATATCATGGGAATCGGAAGCCCAAATGCCGTGCAATTCCTTGCCGTTTCGATCGCTTGCAATTTGCTCGCGACTGCCTGCGGTTGCGCATTCGCCATCGGGGCGAGCGTTAATCGCTCCGGTGCTTTACCCAGCGGCCGGGCCATGGATCCTGCGGTTGCCGCACGGGTATGCACCTGCGCTAAAGTGTCTCGCCCACTTTCTCGACCACTTTCTCGACGAGCAAGAACCCGACGCGGGCCACGAGGTAAAGGGAAAGAACGAGCACGATGATGCCGAGGGGATCGGCGCCGCCCGTGAACGTGAAGGCCGAGACCGGATCGAGGATGTAACGCCACGGCGACCTTTCGATCGAATACTGCGCGGACACGTCCGCCCCCGTCATCACGTCGGTAAACGTTGGCCCGGCGGTCGGCATCGCGGCCAGCACGGCGAGCATCATGATCCATGCAGCGACCATGGCTCCCGCGATGGCGAGCAAGACGTTTGCTTTCGAAAATCTCTTTGTCATGAGCGTACCACGCGAGACGACTTTTTAAAATAATACCATCGATTCCATAATGGCACGCGCCAGGCGCGGTCGCGGGGACACGGCACGTGATGTTCGGGATTTAAAAGTGCCCGTGGAAAAACCCTGGCAGCGCGGGCGCGCACCGGCAAGACAACCCCGCCGACGTTCACGGGTTCGACAAAAAGCAGCACGCGACGATCGTGGCGCACGCCATTCAGAAATTTCATGCACATATGGCGTTCATTTCCGAAGATGACGGATTGCCAGGCAAGCAACATGGAATTCGTTTACGAGAACGTGAAGATGGTCGACAGCGATGCACTCGCTCGTGCGTCGAACGGCACGATCCTGCACACGGGAACGCCACCACTAGACGAGATCCTGTCCCCGGATTACCTGGCAAGCCCCAAAAACGTGCAAGAGCGGCAGAAAGCAGCGCGGGGCGGCGGGCTGGTGCCCGGTATCCTGCACGTGCTCGCCGGCCCCCAGCACTTGCTGAGCCGCGTCCTCATGCGGCTCGCGGTCATGGCGCAGCTGCCACCCGTCGACGGCGGCGCGGGCGCGGCGCGCGTGTTCTACGTCGAGCTCAACAACTCCTTCGACCCGTACCTGGTGTCTCAAGTCGCGATGGAGCGGTCGCTCAACCCGGCGAGCGTGCTCGAGCGCATCGACATCGCCCGCGGGTTCAACTGGGACCAGGCGGTCGAGATCGTCGGCAAGGCACTGCCGGCGAAGGTCGTCTCCCGGTTGGTCGTGCTGGTGTCCGGCCTCACGACGTTCATGGACCCGTCGGACGCGGCGAGCTTCGAGGGCCTGCGCGAGATGGTCGGCGGGCTCAAGCGCTGCCAGCAGGCGGCGCCGGTCTACCTGGTCGCCACGTGCCCCGTCGCCGATGGCTCGACGTACAAGCCGCGGGGCGGCCACATGCTCTATCACCACGCCGGTGCCATCGTGGTCGTGAACGGGCCGCGGGAAACGCGGTCGGGGAGCAAGCTGACCGAGTGGGTGCTCGTGCGGCACGTCGCGTTCCCCGAGCGCGTCTTGCAGTGCTGGGACCACGCGGCCGCGGAGAAAAAAGCAGCGAGGAGGCTCGCGGGCCGCACGCGGAAGGGCGACCTCTCGACGTTCCGCACGCTGGACGACTTCACGGGCCGGCCGCGAGGTGGTGACTAGGATGGGCCGCACGGTCTTGTCGTACCGGCAAGCGCTCAACCGGGAAGTAGCGAGCTGGAACGAGTTCCGCCGCGGCCTGTCGCCTGGCGACCAGGCGATCTTCGACGAGGTCGCGAACCTGGCACGGCAGCATGCCGACGCGTCGAGCCTCGCGGCGCGGCCCGTCGTCGTCGAGAACGTGTTCATGTGCGCCATCGTCGGCATGCTGGGCAAGCTCAAGGCACTGGAAGCGCGGTTGGTCGAGATCGAGCGGCGGCTCTCGGGCAGCAGCGGGGCAGGGAGCAAATGACCACCATCGAGGGCTGGCTGCTCGACGTGGGCACGTGCAAGGGCGGCATCACGTGCTGGGTGAAGGATCGCGCGTCGGGGGAGGTGCACGACATCACGGCGCCGTACCGGCCGGCGCTCTACTTGCTGCCGCGGCGGGCCGGCTCCCCCGTCGCGGCAGCCGACATCGCCCGGGACCTCGAGTCGCTCGACCTGGTCGCGGCTGCTAGCGTGGTGCAGCGGCGCGTGCACGTCGACGACGCGGACACCACGCCCGTCGTGCAAGCCCGGGCGCGCGACCCGCAGTCCTTCAAGAAGCTGGTCGCGCTGCTGTCCGCGCCGGGTGACTTCGAGCTGTACAACGCGGACATCCCCGCGTTCCAGGAGTTCCTCTACGAGACGCGCCTCTTCCCCCTCTGCCACGCGACGTTCGACGCCACCCGGCGCGGCGACGGCCAGCTCGTACTCGGCGGGTTCGAGCTGCGCGACGACAAGCGCCGCCTCTTGTACTCCTTACCCGTCATGAAGGCCGCGTGGGTCGACGTCGTCCCGCAGGCCGGCAGCACGCTCGAGACCGGCCGGCTCGACAACCCGATCAAGGAGGTCGCGGTCACGCCCTACGACGAGCATTACGGGCGGAGGGACCACGTGGGGCCGCCTTTCAAGGCGTTCGAGATGGCCCGCGGGCCGGGCGTGGACGAGACGAGCCTCATCACCGCGCTGGTCGAGCAAGTGCGCGCCGTGGATCCCGACATCGTCCTCACCCGCGGTGGCGACGAGCGCGTGTTCCCCTACTTGTGCTCCCGCGCGTCGGCGCTCGGCATCGGCCGGTCGGTCGTGCTCTCGCGCCGGCGGCGGCCGCTCGCGTCCGAGTGCTTCAAGTCGGGCAGCGACGGCGGTGGCGGGGATAGCGGTGGCGAGGGTGGCGGCGCGTTCTTCTCGTACGGGCACCTGATCCACCGGGGCTCGACCCAGTACTACTTGTCAGGGCGGCTCCACGTCGACGCGTCGGTCTACGGCTCGCTACACTTCCAGGACGGCAACATCCCCGGCCTCATCGAGGTCGCGCGGGTGAGCTCGGTGCCCGTCCAGCGCCTCAACCGGATCACGATCGGCGGCGCGTTGCAGTCCATCCAGTTCCAGATCGCCCACGAGCGCGGCATCCTCATCCCGCGGGAAAAGCGCCACGGCGCCGAGACCTTCAAGCCCGTGACATCGCTGCTGCTCGCCGACCGGGGCGGCCACATCTTCGAGCCGTGCACGGGCGTGTTCGACCGCGTTATCTCGCTCGATTTCACGAGCATGTACCCCATGATCATGTCGCGGTTCAACGTGAGTCCCGAGACCGTGAACTGCGCGTGCTGCGACCCGTCCGAGAACCCGATCCCCGGCCTCGGCCCCGGCTTCCACGTGTGTAAGAAGCGGCGCGGGCTCATCCCGGAGGCGATCTCGCTGCCCCTGGACAAGCGCATCGCCTACAAGCAGATGGCCCGCGGGCTGCCCGAGCGGCACGGGCTGAAGATGGAACACGTGCAAGCGGCGCTCAAGTGGATCCTGGTAGTGAGCTTCGGGTACCTGGGCTTCAAGAACGCGAGGTTCGGGCGCGTCGAGGCGCACCAGGCCGTGTGCGCTTACTCCCGGGAGATGCTGCTCCGGGCGGCCCGCGTCGCACGGGAGCAAGGGCTCGACGTGATCCACGGCATCGTCGACTCGCTGTGGGTGCGGCGGCCGCGCGACCGCGACGGCGAGGACCTGGGGGCGACGGCACGCTTGCTATGCGACGAGATCGGGCGCGCCACGAACCTTGACATCGAGTCGGATGGCGTGTTCAAGTTCATCGTGTTCCTGCCATCGGTCGTCAACCCCGCGGTCGGCACGCTCAACCACTACTGGGGCGTGTTTGCTAACGGCAAGGTGAAAGTGCGCGGCATCGAGCTGCGCCGGCGCGACGCGCCGCAGGTCGTGAAGGCGATGCAGAAGGGCGTGATCGAGGCACTGGCCCCGGCGCGAGACGCCCGCGAGTTCATGGCCCGCATGCCGCGGGCGCGGGCCGTGCTGGACTCCTTCGCCCGCAAGGTCGTGGCGGGCGACGTGGATCCCGCCCAGCTGGCCATCACGACGGTGGCGTCGCGGGCACCGGGCGAGTACAAGGCGAGCAGCTACCAGGCCGTCGCGGCCCGCCAGCTGCAGAAGGCGGGCGTGGCCGTGGGGCCTGGGCAGAACTTGAAATACGTGATCACGAACGCCGGCAGCAGCCGGCCGAACGACCGGGTCATGGCGTGGGACCTGTTCGCAGACAAGGCGGGCAGCGCGCGCCATGACGCGGCGAAGTACGTCGAGCTGCTCGAGCGCGGGTTCCGGAACATGTTCCCGTTCGACGCGCTCGGGACACGGGCGCGGGTAGGCGGCAAGCCGGGAACGGCACGGCCGGCGCTCGACGCGTGGTTGGTCTGATGGATAGATGGATGAAAAGAAGTGGGAAAAGGAATTCTAGATTCGGATTCATGCGACCTTGAGATCTTGCTCGGACTTCCACAAGCCGTGGATGTTGCAGTAGCTCGTGGCGATTATCTTGCCCGGCTTGTCGGTCTTGAGTGCCACGATGGCCTGTGGCTCCGTGTAAACACCACCCTTGTCTGGGCCATCTGTTGATTCGCCGTGGGCGGAGAATTCACCACCGCCAAGGTCGATCGGGAACTTGGCGCCCTCGGGCCAGAAGATGACCTTGATCCACCGGATGTGGTGCTCGGTCTTGTTGGGGTGCGGGATTTCCTTCCCCACGGTCACCTTGATCGTGGTCAATTCCCCTTTTTTCACGCTTGCTGGTGCTTCGATGACTGGCACGTGTTTTTCTGCCTTGAAATCCGCGGTCTTGTATAGTTCGCTCATGTTCTTTCCTCTCGTTGAGGTGTTACTGATTTCCAGGAACATCCGCCATCGTTGACAGATTCCTGGAACCAAGCATAACGAAGCCCAACCAGCAAAATAAGGATTATGGTTGTGAGATAATAGATCGAGATAACATGTATTTATTTGTCATAATCACGATGGGTTTAAAGCAAGGGATGGCGATACACGGCTCGAGTTTTTAAATAACCCCAAACGTGAAACCTTGAGCCTTGTAGCCGTTGTACGAGACCCCTCGTGTTTTGCTGACGCGGCGTGTGGTGCTGCGATCCAGGTACTTGGCGACGTCCACGATCGCCGTCAATGATCCGATCCGTGATTACACGAAAGATATGAACTAAATCCTTCAACTTTGCCAAGTGCTGATGTCCATTATTATAGTTAGAGTAATGATTCTTTTACCTCGAATGCGATAGCTTGATAATAATTATTATCTTAGCACACACCATTGATCTCGATAAGGCCGTGATGAAAACATGGCAAAATACATTTGTACAATATGTGGATATGTTCTAGACGAATCTAAAGGCGATCCCGATAATGGGGTTAAACCCAATACAGCCTGGAAGGATATACCGAGCGATTGGGTTTGCCCAATCTGCGGTGCGACGAAGGACCAGTTCGAGAAGCAGTAATCGCATCAAATCATTGCATGTCTTCTTTTTTTTGTTTCTTTACCTGTATCTAAGGAAGAGGTCGTCATAGCTCGCTGCGATTGCTGGTTCATCTTTCCTTAAAGGGCCTCCACTCGGCTGGTACCTATGATAGCGCGGGAAAGCATTTTTAATGCTCCCGTGCGGATACGGTATTCAGCACGACGAACCGTGATAGACACCATGTATTTTCAATGCGAGCATTGCTTGAAAGTGTTCGAGCTCAACGACGAGCACCCGGAGATACCCGACGCGTGCCCAAACTGCAGCGCCAAGTGCACGTTTACCGACGTCACGGACTACACGAAGACGCCGAACGCGATCGACATGAATCTCGTGAAGAAATAGAAACGTCTTTTTTCCAGACCGGTCACATCGAATAATATCCTTTACAGGCGCCGTTTTATTTCACAAGAAAAAAAGGATTATACTTACGGCCACTCACGCTTTCGGCCAGACTTTCTTGAACGCTGTTTTAGGGAACCGGCAGTAAGGACACTCGTCCGGTGGCTCGTCGCCATAGTAAATCGCCCCGCAGATGCGGCAGCGCCAGACTGTCTGTTTCGTGTCGAGCCCTTCCACGGCCGCCACGTCGGGCTCCTTCGAGCTCCAGAGCGTCGGCAAATCCTCTAGCGGTGGCATGATGGGCTTGTACGCTTCCAGCGCGTGCCTTGACACGACGATGCGCTGTACCTCGGACGTGCCCTCGTAGATCGTGAGCACGCGCAAGTCCCGCATCAGCTTCTCGATCGGGAAGAATTTCGTGTACCCGTAACCCGCAAACAGTTGCAACGCCTGGTAGGCGACCTCGTACGCTGCCTCCGTCGCGTAAAACTTGGTCAGCGATGCAGTGATCGTCGGGTCCTTCCCCGTGTCCGCCTCCCACGCGGCCTTGTACGTGAGCAGCCGCATGGTCTCGACTTTCTGGTACATCTCCGCGATGCGGAACTGCGTGTTCTGGAAATCGGCTAGTGGCTGCCCGAACGCCCGCCGCTTCTTCACGTAATCGATGGCGAATTCCATCGCCGAACGGGCCGCGCCCACGGCGAAGCTGCCGATGATCGGGCGCGTGCGGCTGAAGGTTTTCATGCCCAGCGCGAAGCCCTTGCCGGGTCCAGCGAGCACGTTCGCCGATGGCACCCGGCAGTCCTTGAACTTGATGGCCGTGGTGTTCGACGGGCGCTGTCCCATTTTCGGGATGTGTTCGCCGATCGTGATGCCCGGCGACTTCATGTCGACGAACAGCGCGACGATGCCCTTGTGCTTGAGGGCGGGATCCTCGGTCGCGAAGACCGAGCAGTAGTCCGCGTAGCCGGCGTTCGTGATCCAGTACTTGGTGCCGTTGAGGATGTAATCATCGCCGTCTTTCTTGGCGAGGCACCGGATCCCCGCGACGTCCGACCCCATCATCGGTTCCGACGTGGCAAAGCTCACGATCTTGGGCTCCTTGACGATTTCGGGCAGGTATTTCTGCTTGGCCGCCTCGTTGTCGCTCATCATGAGCGGCTCCTCGCCCAGCGTGTTGCCGAAGATCGACGTGCCCATCGCGGGGTCGGCGGCGGCGATCTCCTCGACGACGATCGCCTCGTCCATGAGGCCCAGGCCTTGCCCGCCGTACTTTTTCGGGATACTCAAGTTGGTCAGGCCGGCCGCGTGCGCCTTCTTGATCAAGAACACGGGCATCTGGTCGTGTTCGTCGAAGAACCGCGACACGGGCAAGATCTCCTTGAGCGCGAAGTCCCTGGCCTTTTGCTGGAGCTTCAATTGCTCCGGCGTGATGTTGAAATCCATGTTTTTTCCACCTAGTTTCGCAATCGCTTCATTTCTTCTTGGCGGGGATGGCCTTGACTTGCTTGGCGAGTTCCTGGCCGAGATCCTCTGCCTTCTCGAGGTCGGCGGCCTTCGGCGCGCCCTGGTACTCGAGCGGGCCGATCGTGTCCCAAAACATCTTGTCGGTCTTCTCCACGAAGTGCTTCTGCGCGCCCCCGACCCAGCCATACGAGCCGATCCGCAGCACTTTCTTGTGCCAGAAGTGCTTGAGCTTCATGAGGTCGATGATGTAGGCAATGGGCGGGAAGATGCTATACTCGTACGTGGGCATGGCAATGACGAGGCCCGCAGATTTCCAAGCAGAAGCGAGCACCCACGACGCGTCGGTCTCGGGCACCTTGTGTATCGTGACTTCCACGCCCTCCTTGGCGATGCCGCGGAGCACGGAGCGCATGATCGTCTCCGTGTTCCCGTACATGCTTCCCCAGATGACCGTTATCTCTGGCTCGGCGTAATCATTCATGTAACCTGCATAGCGGATGTACTCGTTGATTATTTTCTTGGGGTCCTTGCGCCAAATGAGGCCATGCGACGGCGCGATGACCTTGATGTCGAGGGCACCGAGCTTCTTGATCGCGTTGATGACCGATGTCGAGAAGGTCGCCACGATGTTGGCGTAGTACCGCCGGGTTTCCTCCTCCCAAAATTTCACGTCCTCCGGGGGCACCTGGTCGTCGAAGATGTACCCCTTGAATGCCCCGAACGAGCCAAACGCGTCGCACGGGAACAATACCTTCGCCGATTTCTCGTAGGTCACCATGGTTTCTGGCCAGTGCACGTTGGGCGCGTAGAAGAATTGCAAGACCTTGCCACCGCCCAGGTCGAGCTCTTCCCCGTCTTTTACCGCCCGAACCCTTTCCTTCAAGCCGTAGAAGGCTTCGACGAGCGGCAGGCCCTTTTCCGACGTCAAGATCTCTGCCGTGGGGCAGAGTTCCCTGATATGTGCCACGAATCCCGTGTGATCTGGCTCGAGGTGGTTCAAGATGATATAGCTGATATCCTTCATGGCGACGCCGATCGACCCGAGCTGGTCGATGATGTTCTCCGAGGAGCCCCCGCCGCCCGCTTTCACGAGGTCGACGAGGGCAATCTTGTCTCCCTTTATAATGTACGAGTTGATGGAAACGCCGTGTGGGATGGGCCAGATGCCCTCGAATAAATCGTTCGTGTACACGTTGACGCCCGTCCACCACACGTTTGGAACGATTTCCACTGATGTCATAGCTGCTCTATCCCGTTCAATCGTGTTGTGGCAAAGAAGGGGAGACTCGTTTTAAAATACCTTTTGTTATCGGTGATAGGCAACCATGATGGGCGATGCACGCGGAATACACACTCCACCATTGGATGATCTCTGGAGACATCCATCTCGTCGCTCGGGACTCGTTTATATCTTTTGTTTCGCGAGTTCTTCCTTGATGGTCTCGAGTTTCTGGCAATCGCGGCAGAATTTCTCGTAGTACATGCGGACGGCGGCCTGGAGATCTTGCCCTTTCCCGAACGTGAGGGCCTTCACGGTTCCCTCGCAGCACAGCTTTTGCGTGCCCCCCTTGGCATCTTTCTCCAGGCTGAATCCGGGGCAGCACGCGAGCAGGACGTTGAGCTCTATCTCGCTGCTGGATTCCATCAAGTACTCCATGTCGGGCATCGCGTACAGTTCCATTCCGAGATCGTTGAGTCGCTGCACCATCTTTTCTGCAAGGTTGTGCATGGTATCTCGCTCGTCGAACTTGGCCAGTTCATCGGCCTTGTTACGTAATATCGACGCTTTCTCCGAGATGCGGGGGTTGATGACATCCGAGAAAACACCATCGAAGCGCTCGATGAATCTTCGATAAAACGCGGGGACGTGCATCCGCGTTTGCTTCCACTCGTACTCCGCGTGCATCTCCTCGTAATGCTTGACGAGATCGTGGAATTTCTCCAGGAACCGCTTCTTCCGCGTCGTCGTCGCCATGCCATTTCACTTAGAAACCATAGGCATAAAACCAAGCTTGCCAACGGATTATCAATTATGTCCGCTGACAGACTAGCCGGCAAGGTCGCGATCGTGACGGCGGTGTCGGGCGGCATCGGCCAGGCCATTTTCAAGGACGTGGCGGCCACCGCGCTCGGCGTCGTGTCGTCGAGCCGGGGTAGCAAGGAAACTTTCTGGGATGGTGGCGACTGGCCGGGGAACGCGATCCACGTGATCGGGGACATGACGTGCGAGGCCGACATCGAGAACTTGTTCAAGCAAGCTATGGCGTTGCACGGGCGGGTCGACGTGGCCATCAATTGCGTGGGCGGGAGCCTGTTCGGCCACAAGATAGAGGACTTCCCTGCAGACGAGTTCGACAAGGTCGTGGCGACTAACCTGCGTTCCGCGTTCTTGTTCACCAAGCATGCCATCCGGGCCATGAAAGGGAATTGCCCGGGCGGTGGGAACATCGTCCACGTCGTCAGTATATCGGCCAAGAAGATCGCCATCAACAAGGCCCCCTATGGCATTGCCAAGGCTGGCCTGGCCAGGCTCATTCACTATGCCGCGCAAGAGGCAGCCGAGCACGACATTCTCGTGAACGGCATTTCCCCGGGCTACGTTTTCACCCCCCGGCACGAGAAGGAGATCGACGAGAAGGCAACGAGGACGGGCAAGCCGCGGGAGCGCATCGCCGACGGCCTCGTTTCCGGCCAGTTGATCAAGCGATACCTCCTGCCGGCCGATTTGCTCGATGCAGTGCACCTGTTATCGACCACCCGTGTCATGACGGGGCAGGTCATTAACGTGGATTGCGGCGAGGTCTTGTCATACTGAAAAAACAAGATAAGGGAAACCATATGGGAACCCTTGCTTTTTGCGTCCTATCTGGGCCATACACGTTCCAGGGGACGCACACGCTGGTGGGGCTGGCCAACGCGGCGCTCGCCAAGGGCCACGTGGTGGCTGGCATCTTCTTTTTCGTCGATGGCGTGTACAACGCGAACAAGCGGATCAAGATCGAGGCGAGGTCTCTCGATCTACCTGCGGAACTCAAGCGATTGGGGGAAAAGGGCGTGAAGATGGCAGTTTGCTCTGCGTGTGCGGAATATCGCGGCATCGGCGAGGCGGACCTGGTTCCAGGCGCCGAGCTCGCGGGCCTGGCGACGTTCGGAGATTTCTTCGAGGCGGCCGACAAGGTGGTCGTCCTCGGGATGTGAGCAGAGGGGCGAAGATTATGGACGAAGCCCTCATCATCCTCACGCGGCCGCCGTTCGGGCATGTGCATGCGGTGGAGAGCATCCGGATGACATCCGGCCTGAAGACGCTGGACATCGACGTCAAGCTCGTTATGCTCGGCGAGGCGGCGTTGACATTGCTGAAAAACCAGGACGGTAGCGGGATCCACATGCCACCGATGGACACAGCACTCGGCGTACTCGCCATGAGCGAGGCACCCATCGCCGTCCTCCAGGAGGACATGGAGATACTCGGTATCACGAGAGAGCATCTCATCGACTACCCGTACCTCGAGATCATCGACCGCGACGAGTTCGAGGCTCGGATCGCGAGTGCCAAGTGCGCGTTCCGGTTTTGATGGTGAAGCCCATGAAGACGAACCTCTATCTTGTCGGCCGGAGCCCGGCGAGCGACACGTTCACGCGCTTGCTCCTCGACTCGATCGTCCTACGGGCAAAGAACGGCGAGAAAGATGTCCACGTGCACTTGTTACAAGACGGCGTCCTCGCAGCAAAGAAGGGATACACGTGGAAATCACGTGTCATCCAGCTGCTCGACAACGGCGTGCTCGTGACCGTGCAAGTGGAAGATGTGCAAGCAAGGGGGAGCTTCGAGACCACGGAAGGCGTCAAGAAGGTGCCATACGGCGACGTGATCGACGCGATCTTCGATTCGGAGCGCATTTGCTCGGATATTTAGAAAAGCCGTCTTTGTGGTCGTCCCGTTGTTGCTTCTAAACAGCGATGCGATCACGCATCTTAAAACTTGCCAAATTTTATTATGAGAAACCGCCATTGCTTGAAATATAGCATAAAAGCCCGCGCGATTTCAAGGAGACGCGGCCATTCTTGACGGAGCACGAGCGAAACATGGTGAAATTGCGCAAGGCGGACTGGTTCTTGATCATCACGGTCGTCGGATGCATCGCCCTATCCTTAATCCTTTATTCAAACATATTTCCAGACTTTAATGTCGCGATCAAGTCTATATCGAACAGTTTCATCGCGTTCGGTGTTGCAAACGGGCTCTGGGCGGCGCTCGTGCTCTCCATGTTTGGGAACATGTCAATCCTCATCGTGATTCCATATTCGTACATCGTGTTTCAGCTCGGCATCACGGCCTCGGGCATCCAGCCCGCCTGGTACCCGCTCGTCCTCGGCGTTCTATCGGGTTTAGGAGCTGGAGTAGGCGAGGTGACGAGCTATATCATCGGACGGTTGTTCACGAAGTCGGAAAAGCTCGTGAACTCGGATCTAGGGCAAAAATTCGAGAAGATGCGTAAGACTTTCGAGGAGCATCCAAAAATCATCCCGCTGATGGTCTTTATCTTCGCAGCAACGCCACTTCCCGATGACGTGATACTCGTTCCGTTCGGCGTTATGAAATATAGTTATTGGAAAACAATCATACCATGCATGTTAGGGAAAATGCTCCTCTGCACTATTGTAGCCGTTCTTGGCTTCAATTTCGGTGCCAATATCGACAACACCATTTTCAAGTTCCTAAAACCGAGCGCGACCTCCAATCCGGGCGATGACATGCTTGGCCTCATTCCACTCTTCTTGGTCGTCTGGATGATGATACGCATCGACTTTCAAAAGGTGCTTGAATCCGCCTCGAAGCCCTTCAAGAAACTCGCTTCAAAACTGCGCGAGAAGCCTGCCCGCGTCGGGGACAAGTGCCCGAAGTGCGGCGCCCCCATGGCCGAGACGATCGTTACCGAGAAGGCCACGGGGAAGCGCAAGAAGCGGGTCGCCTGCGGGAACTGCGACGTGCTCGTGTGATGCTCCTATCGATCCTAATTCTCCCTTAAATTCATTTTATGGAAATTAGTTTTTCCAAAAACATCCAGAAATATCACTCTTTTTTTTGTTTTTGGATGAATTGCTGCACCACGGGAAGCAATGCTTGCACGTACCGGTCGAAGCCGAGGTCGTTGCAATGTGCGCCGTCGACCGTGCAGTCCATGTCTCCGGGGCCGATGAACTCGCGCGCGTCGACGAGCGCGCACGGGTTGCCCGCGTCCTTGTCGGCGTCGTAATTCGCCCGTATCGCGTCACGGATGATGCCGATGGCCTCCTTCCACGTCGGTTGCTGCGCGTCCATGATGAACGACTGCGACATCACGAAAATAATCGGCACGCGGGGGTATCGCGCCCGGATCACCTTGATCATGTACGGGTATCGCTCGCGTATCAAGGGTGCCTCTTTCGGGTCCGCCATGTTCGCCCCCCAGTCCATGATGTACATGCACGCGTTCGGTATTTGCGCGAGCAAGTTGGACACCTCGTGCTCGCCCTTCCCGGCGCCCGCGACGCCCAGGTTCACGACCTCGGCGCCGATCGCCCGCCCGAGCCTCGCGGGGTAAGCGAGCCCGGGGCGGCTGGCAAAGGCGCCTTGCGTGATCGACGAGCCGTACACGACGACCCGGCCGCGCGCCTTGTACGGGGCCGGGGGCAGCGCGGCAGGGCCATCCTCGGGCACGCCGGGATAATCCGCTTCCAGTATAATCGTCCGAAGGTCGAGAGGCGCGTAGGTCGGGAGGTACAGCGCGTACTCGTGCTCGAGGGACTCGTCGGCCTGGTGCCAGATGTGCTGGTAGCCGTCGCGCGTGGGCAGCACGGCCGTCCATTGCCCATCGCGGTAGATGTCGATCCCGTATTGCCCAACTTGCGAGAACCCGGCCATCAAGACTTCCTTTGGACGGTCTATCTCCAGGGCGATCAGCTTCGCCCTCGCCTTGAACCGGATCACGCCGCCCGCCGGGTGCGTCGCCAGGTGGCGAACCGGCTCGGGAAGCCGCGGTAACGAGCTCGTGGGGAACCGCTGCAGCTTGTAATCCTCGACGCCGAACCACGGCAGCCCGAAAACGAAGGGCTTAAGCTGCTCGATCGAGTATTCCAATCTCTACCATTCCTCCTTCGTTTCCATGGGTCTGGCCGGCAAGCCCTTGACGAAGGGCAAGGAGGCCAAAGCGAGTAACGGGGCGATGATGAACGCGATCGCGTACACATCGAGCGGAGCCGTCCCGATATCGAGGAGAATGCCCGTGATGAAGGCGAAGATGCCGAGGCCGATGGTGGATCCCAGGTTCATGAAGGACGTGAATATCGAAAAGTGCGTGGAGGTAGCCGACGGGTTCTCCTGCGTGATGCCCGCGACGAAGACCATGGTCATGGTGCTCATGCTACCGAGCGTCAAGCCCACGAGGAACGAGACCACCAGCGCGCTGGGAAGGTCGCACACGATGGCCGGCGCCAGCGGCACGATGATGACCAAGATGACGATCGCCAACCCGAAGATCTTCTTGCGATTGTATTTATCCGACAATTTGCCGAAAATGACCGACGAGATCACGATGCCTGCCGCGGCGCAGAGCTGGAAGGCCAGCACGTACAGTGTGAGATTCTCGTCCAGGAGAAGCGATAGGCCATTTCTGTCCGAGCTCAAGATGCCGAGCTTGATCAGCAGCAGCAGGGCGAGCAGCGTCGAGATTGCATTTTGCGGCAGATGCGTTCCAAGCGAGAACAGGTAGCCGTTCCAATAGTTTCTTTTCTTCAAGAGCACCTTGAGCGTGCTGAAATCAAAGCGCTTCTTGATCTGCGTTGGCTCCTTGACGATCCAGATGATGATCCCGCAAAAGATCGACAAGCAACCGAACATCACGAAGACCGGAACGCCGCTATCCGTCATTGACCACAAGAAGATACCCAGCGTTCCACTTATGATTCCCCCAATCGAATAGCACGCCCACGTTCCGCCTTCCACTCGGCCGAGCTTCTCCCCCGGGGTGATGTCCATGATGAGACCATCAAGTGCCGTGTCTGAAAATGCAGCGCCCGTCTCGACGAGAATGCCGAGCATGATCAATATTCCCAAGGTCAATGATTGGACGAAAGGCAGCACGACGATGAATAAAAGCCAGCAAGAACCGCACAAGATGATGAACGCAGAGATATACGGGCGCCGGCGGCCGAGACTCCCGAGGGGAAACCGATCGGAAATCATCCCCCAAACGATCTTGATCGTGAAAGGGATCGCCGTGAACGTCGCGAGCGTGAGTATGAAAGCCTCGTCGATGCCTGGCAGTTTAGATTTAATGAGGAAGAAGGGCACGAAAATGGTTAGCAAACCGTTGTTGCTGCCCTCGACGATGTAATAGAACAAGAACATGCTGAAATAGGCCTTGTCGAACGGCGCTTTCGCTAGACGGTCATCATTCTCGGCCGCCCGTGGCGGCTCGTGGCTGCCGGCCGTCGATCCCGTCTCGATGGTCATGATCTGTAGTTCTTTTCTCCCTACTTGAAATGCAAGTAGTGGCCTCCAAGGTTTCTCGACTCGATGATGGCAAGGTAGAGAAGTAAACGCATTTGCTCCTTTCGATACCTTTAAAGATGCTGCAGAAGGGAATCAAATGGCCAATATTTTTTCTTGGCCACGGGTGTAGGATGTAATGAAGCCATACGTGGGACACATTGAAAAAGAAACGTTGGACAACGCCAATTTCAGAAAAGTCGTGTTCACCGGGAAATATGCACAGCTCGTGGTCATGTGCATCCAACCAGGCGATGAGATCGGGAATGAAATGCATAAAACTGTCGACCAGTTTTTCCGCATCGAGAAGGGCGAGGCCAAGTTCGTCTTTGAAAACGGAAAGGAAGATTCAGTCGTGAAAGACGGGGATGCCGTGATCGTTCCTGCTGGCACATGGCACAACGTCATCAACAACTCGAAGAAGGACGTGCTGAAAGTATACACGATCTACTCGCCGCCAAACCATCCCGCAGACCGGGTCCAGAAGACAAAGGCCGAGGCCGACGCGGCGGAGCACGCGGAGGAGGCGGAGAAGGCCAAGGCTGCCAAGCCAGCAAAGCCGGCACCGAAGAAAGCAAAAAAATGAACACGCAGCTGCTTGGCTCGTGCATCACTCCTTTTCATTCTCTTTTACAAGGAGCTTGGCTATTCTTTACATGCGTTAACAATACCGCATCATCGCATCTTCAAATCCGCTGGGGAAAACGCTCCATCACTTGGGATACGCGATATGGGAACACGGGATCAACACCCGAAGCATGGTCACGTTACCCCGTGCTGCCCTT
This sequence comes from Candidatus Sigynarchaeum calidifontis, assembly GCA_030587475.1. Taxonomy (GTDB): domain Archaea; phylum Asgardarchaeota; class Lokiarchaeia; order Sigyniarchaeales; family Sigyniarchaeaceae; genus Sigyniarchaeum; species Sigyniarchaeum tengchongense. The sequence goes on along the minus strand of JAUQYZ010000228.1, from coordinate 15,919 downwards.
TCCCGGCTCGAGCACGGGGCTCCTCCTTTTTGCCCTCGCGCCACGCTGGCATGAAATATATATATGATGGTTTGAATATATATCACAAGGCAAGAAAGGCGATCACGCGTGGAAACCAGGAAGATCCAGAAGACCGGCGGTTCGAGTTACATCGTCTCGCTACCCAAGACCTGGGCAGAACAAAACGGCATCAAGAAACAAGCAAGGGTCGGCATCATCACCCGGCCGGACGGTACCCTCGTCATCGTGCCGCGGGTCGACCAGCAGCAAGACCAGCGCGAGAAAGTGTTCGATGCCGATGCCATCGGCAAGGGTAATCTCTTGTTCCGGATGCTCGTTGGCGCCTACATCATGGGCTTCAACAAGATCACGGTCATGTCGAAAACCCGCTTGGATCCCCAAGTCAAGACCACCGCGAGGCAGTTCATCGACAAGGCCATCGGCCTCCAGATCATCGAGGAGACCCCGAACGCGATAACGATTAGGGAATTGCTCGACCCGGCACAGATGCAATTTCGAATCTGGATCGAACGCATAGGTAGCCTTGTCATCAGCCGGCTGGAGGATTCCTTGCACGCGCTGGCCGAAGGCGACGCGAAGACTGCCAAGGACGTCATCGACCGGGACGTTGAAATCAACCGGATACACTGGATCCTTTCCCGCCAGCATAACCTGCTCATGCGGAACCTTGCTTTCTCGGAACGCCTTGACCCAAAAGAATGGCGCAACGCAAACTACTCTCTCGTCTCGCGCCGGATGGAACGCATCGGGGACTACGCCGTTCGCATATCGGAGAATGCTTTGCGCGTCATCGACAAGAATATAGACGAGAATCTGGTAAAATCGATCGTCGAGGCTGGGAAGCAAGCTATAAACATCTTCAAGCGGAGCGTCGACGGGCTCTACGGTGGAACTATCGTCGAGGCGAACCAGATCATCGACTCGGTACGGGAGCTGGTCAAGAAGTGCGAGGCGATCGAGGAACAAGTACTCGAACAAGAAACGGCCGTTGGCGTCGCCCTCGGGTACATCAACGAGGCGATCCGGCGGACCGGCGAGGTGGCGACGGATCTCGCCGAGTACATCATAAATTTTCTGATAGACCAACCTTAGACGGATCGAAAGTCCATAATGTCCGAATCACTTTGCATTATCCAGAGACGAAGCGTGATCCTTCCATGTTCGTGGTGATCCCCGCGATAGACCTGCGCGAAGGCAAGTGCGTGCGCCTCACCAAGGGCGAGATCGGCACCGAGACCCTGTACTACGAGAAGCCCGTCGACGCGCTCAAGCACTGGATGGCCCTCGGCGCGAGAAGGATCCATGTCGTCGACCTCGACGCGGCCGCGGGGATCGGGAACAACCAGGCTGCTATAAAGGATATCGTCATCGCCGCGGGGAAGAAGGCCGTGATCCAGGTCGGCGGTGGCATCCGCAGCGTCGATATCGCCGATACATACCTTGCCCTGGGCGTTAAACACGTCGTCGTGAGCACGGCCGCTGTTAAAAAGCCCTCGATCGTAAAACAAATCTCGAGTAATCACGGCTCCCAAAGCATCATCGTTGCACTCGACCACCGGAACGAAAAAGTGCAGGTAAAGGGCTGGACCGAGGATTCGGGCAAGGATATCTACGAGATGGGCAAGATCATGGTGGCCAACGGCGCGGGATCCATCTTGCTCTCGTCCGTCGAGGCAGATGGCGCCTTCGCGGGGCCCGACCTCGCCGCCACGGCCAAGATGATCAAAGCCGTGGGCATCCCCGTGCTCGCGGCCGGCGGAACGAGAAACCTAGGCGACATCAAGGACCTTCGCGAGGTTGGCGCTGCCGGGGTCGTCATCGGCAAGGCACTTTACGAGGGGAAGATCGACCTCGCGGCTGCGCTGATGCTGAACGTCTCTTGACGTGCTTCCCGTGTATTGCAACTTCGTCTATGGCTTTAAATGCCCGGCGACCAACGATCAATTATGAATCGCGGGTCTTTCGCGGCGGCGTCCGTGGTTTTCTCTGGTCTCGCCGCGGCCTCGTTTTTCCTGGTCACGTTCAACACGGGTTGGATGCTCCGCGAGTTGGAAGACGTGCATTATGCCGTGCTAATTTCATGCACGTTGCTGGTGCCGGTCGCGGTCGTCATCATCGCGGGCGTGAACGACCGCGTGCGTCGCGTGATGATGCTCGTCATGCTCTGCCTGTTCGAGGGGTGTTCCTATTATGTCGTCATGACCATGCCGAACGCGGCGATAAACACGAGTTTCATCTTCTACACCACGAGCATCGCGGTGTATTCGTTGATGCTCGGCTCCGCCATGTCGATCACGATGATCTCGATCGCGGAGCTCGGCAGGCTTTCGAGATCCGTTCCAAAGTGGCCATTGCTCGTTTGCGTGGCCCTCGCAATCCCCGGCGTGTTCATGGCTGCGAGCCTGGCTGCCGGGTTCTCGGGCTGGGTGCAAAACGTGCTGCTGGCCATGATGCTCCAGCCAGCCGGGCTCCTGGCATTCACAGCCGGCTTTCCAACGGGAGACCGGAATGGCCTGGAATCGCTCCTCGATCCCGCGGGATTGCGCAGCGTTCATGTCGTGAACCCGCTCAAGGGTGGTTTCCTTGCATTGTTTTATCTAGTTAACGGCTTGAATGCCGGGCTGCTCGTCGGGATCAACGGGATGGGCCTCGCCCCGTCGTTCTTCGTGCACGAGAATGTTTGGTTCTACGCGTCGATCGGGCTCGGGGCCGCAGCCGGCACGGGATTCTCGGCCGTGGCCATGCAAAAGATGCTCCTCGTGCCAGGGAGCCAAAGGAAAGACCGGGACGCGAGGGTCCTCCTCCTCGTGACCTTTACCATCCAGTTCCTCTCGTGGGCCTGGGTCATCTGGGCCGAGATCACCGTCGCTGGTTTCCACGGTTCACTCGTGGCGCAAGTTGCGGGTGGGGCGGTGGTCGGGCTGATCGTGAGCCTGGTAATCACGACCGCTCTCGTGTTGCACCCGCCGCGGGGGTTCGTCGCGCACGCCATGCTCCCCGCTCTTACCATCGGCGCCTTCATCGTGGCCGGCCAGATGGTCAAGGCCATCCCGCTCGGCTCGGAAGGGATCGAGTCTGCGCTGGAATATCTACCCTGGGTGTTAGGGCCGGAACTCGTCATGGTGGCAAATATCGTGATACTCGCCGCCATACCGCATGACCGGGAAAGGATCCTTGCGAAGCAACAAGCAAAAACGAAAAGAGGAGAATGAAATGGCAGTCGCAAAGCCTAATTTCGTGAAATACAGTCTCGTTGGCATCCTTTTGGTCCTTATAATTATTCCGCTTGGGAGCATCGTGGTGGTACCAACTTGCAGTTATTCTACGCTGGACATGACCGGCGCGATCCAGATCAAGGACCCTTTCGGCTCCTGCCATGCTGATTCCTACGCGTTGATGGCTGATCTTGGGTGCAAGAATAATCGAAAGGACATATCCTGGACAGATATAGAACGAGGCGATGATAACTGGTATTGGACGAACTGGGATAATCGCATGGCGGGCCTCAAGGCGTACAACGAGACTGCCCTGCCCATCCTCGATTACAGCAACTGGGGGGTGCAGACTGGTTATCCCGGGTATGGTAGCGTGATCAACACTTCGCACGACATACAAGAGTGGCTCGAATACGCGAACATGTGCGTGGAGAGATATTACCAGGATGACAGCAATTATACGAATTACTGGGAGCTTTGGAACGAGCCGAATCTTGGTGACATTGGTGCTTCTTCAGGTTTCTGGACCGGCACCGATGCCGAGTATTTTACGCTCCAGAAGACCACGGCGGCCAACTTGAGTGCCCGGTGGCCTGACCTCAAGCTCGTGTCCGCCGGGATCTCCGGACACGACCCTGAATACCTCGACGCCATGTTCGCGAGCGGTGCCATGGAAAACGTCGACGTGCTCGCATTTCATCCCTACTCTGGTTCCAACTACGAGAACCTCGGCACCAAGATCGCCGAGGTGCAAGCCGTGGCGAAAAAGTGGGGCTTCACGGGGCCGATCTGGATCACCGAGGTCGGCATGTCGACCCAATTCGACCCTGAAGAGCCTGGTTTCGAGGCGAAATACCAGTCCACGCTTGAATTGCAAGCCACGCTCGTCCCCAAGGTCTACTGCATCGCGCTCGCTAACGACATCGAATATATCACGTAGTACTGCCTCGGTGACTTTGCAGACTGGAAATGGGGCGAGGCCAACTTCGGGCTCGTGTTTGACGGGTCGAACCCGTACAAGCCCGGCCCGTATCAATCGGACACGTACAAGCCCTCCGGGTATGCCTACAAGGCAATCGCTCACCAGCTCAACTGGAGCACGTACATCCCGCGAGGCGCCATATTGGCCAACCCGGGCCTGCCCAGCGCCCCGAGGCTGCGGACGTTCTACTTCCTGAAGGGCAACGGCGACGTCGTGTTCATCTGCTGGAACGCCAACGGCGACATCCCGACGGACATCGCGTTCTCCATGCCCGCGGACGGCGTCGACGTGTTTTCCGCGCCGTCGTACAAGCCGGGCCTCGCGACCAACTACGCGGTCGAGAACATCACCGGCGGCATCACGATCCGGGCAACCATCGGCTTCAGCCCCACGATCTTCGTGATCGATATGAAATCTACCGCGAGCCCTACTGCCGTCGTGATCGAGACCATTTTCAACTTCTACGACGCGTCGCTGCTCGTGATCGTCCCTTGCTTGGTCGGGCTGTGCGTGATCGTGTTCGTGGTGAAAGAACGAAAGCGAGGGAGAGCCGACCGTCAAGTCGAAAAGTTATAAGAAAACTGAAGGGAGAGGTTGACATATGAATCTAAACCGCATAAACTTGGGGACGAGCATCTTGCTCGGGTGCTCCTTCGCGAGCGGGGTGATATCTTCCTATTATCTGGGACAAGTGCTGACCCATCTTGACTCGGAGGAAATCTACGGGCTGGTCGGGTTTTGCGTCGGTTTTCCGCTGCTGGCGCTGATCCTCGCGAACGTGAACGAGACCATCAAGAAGATCATGATCTTCGCCAGCGCCGCGATGGCCATCGTCGGGTCATACATCTTGATGCTCGGGTCTCCCAACACGGTTCCTGTCTTGAAGCTGGACACGATCCCGGTCCTGATGTACTTCATGGCGCTGGCGGGGCACATGAGCCTGTTCACCATGGGCTCGGCCGAGGTCCTCCGCCGGGCGCGCGAGATGGACTACCTGTGGCTCGGGGTCGGCATGGCGATCGGTTGTAGCTCCGTCGGCATCGTCGTCTGGACAAGCATCTTCGGCTGGCTTTACATGATCATGATCATCAATTACATCGTCCCCGTGGCGATCCTCGTGTATTTTCTCTTCTACCCCGAGGGCAAGGAGGGCGAGATGATCATGCGCAGGCCGCAGACCAAGGAGGTCGTTCGGCAGTTCGTCGTGCCCGACACGTGGAAGGGGGGCAAGATCACGTTCTACACGCTGATCGCCGCCTTCTCGGCGCTCGCGACCGCGGGCGTGGGCGGGATGGCAATGCCACACGAGGATTATTTCACGTCCGCGCCGTGGTTCTGGTCATTCGCCGCGGCCGGCGCGATGGCCGCCGCCGTCGTCGCCAAGCTCTCGCTCGGGAAGATCATCGGGATGCCGACCGGCATCAAGAAAGAATTCAAGTCGAACATCGCGTGGCTCGTGCTGGGATGCGTCCAGGGCGCTTCCGTGATCTTGCTCGTGACGGTCGAGTTCTACGTGCCCGGGTACCACTTATCGTTTGCATCGGGCTTGATCGGCGGTGCCATCCTTGGTTTCAACGTCGTCGCCTACATGGCCGTGCTGTCGGTGCAGCACCCGCCCCGGAGCAACTATGCATTCTACATGTTCAACACGTATTTCATCATGTTCGCTATCGCGCTCGCGAGCTATATGCGGGCGATAAACGTGGACATCACCGAGTTCTATGCCCTGGCGACCGAGGAGGATTACATCCTCTACATCCTCGGCGGTCTCGCGATCGTGCTCGCCCTCCTGGTCGTGAACCAGGTCATCACGATCGCCAAGACGGCCAGGACGGCGCGGGACGTCCCCTCGATCGCCCCGAAGCCGGCTGAAGTGCCCCGTTGAATCGTCCCTTTCTTGCTTTCTTCTGCCTCTTTCTCCAGTTCCACGAGCAGTTCCTGGCACGTGAGCCTTAACTTGTAGTACATCTTGAGCGTCCCATGAGGAATCTTGGTGATCGGGCAAAGCGTGGGCGAGGAGATGTACCGTGAATCAGCCGTGATCGGGTACATCGCGTGGCGGAACACGCTTGCTAGCATCTCTCGCCGGGATGGCTGGTTCCTCACGAGCATGTGCCACGGGTCGCGCCCGAGACGGATCTCCCACCGCAAGTCTCGTATCTACCGGATAAACGGCGGGTACTTGAACCGCGAGAAGTACAAGACGAACCACACCAGCAGTACCAACACCGCGACATAAAGGAGGTGAAAGGTCATCGTGATCGACGTAAGCAGCATCTATCTCGACTACCAGTTCGATTCTATTCCAGCCTGGTACTATGGAGAAACGTGGATAAGAAGGGATGGGGAACAGGTCACGGCCGCGGCAGCGGCGTGTCGCACATTGGGCACGTGCCCCACGAGACCTGGCACGAGTAGCCACACTTGGGGCAGTTGACGAGCCCTTCCTTCTCCGGGTTGTAGATGCTGTCGAAATTGCCACCCGCGGCGCCGCTTCCCCCGGTGCCTCCGGCATCCCAGGCGCCGTGGGACGACGCGGTGGCCTGGGTGGCAACGGACTGGTGATCCGCGTCGATCTTCTGGCCGCAATGAGCGCAAAATCTGGCCGCTTGAGGCAAGGGCTCGTTGCAGTTCGGGCACATGTACATCATGTCTGCACTCGAAGTTGTCGCGGTTGCGGGAGTTTGCACTTGCAATGATGCTTCTACGCCCAAAATAGCATTGCATCCATAACAAACACCATAATTGCCTCCTCTCGCAATATGCTTGTCATAACATAGGCCGTGATAAACAATTCCACATCTCGGGCAGCGCCAGACGTTGACCTTTCGCACGCCCTCGTAGAACGTCCAATTCTCCGCATTGATGTCCGGCTGTGGTTTTCCCGTCGCGGCGCAATATCCGCAGGTGCCGCGCTGGTTCGGGAACTGCTGGATGCTGCGTATCGGTTGCGCGATCTCCGCTACCATGCGGGCACGCTTGTTGACCAGGTCGAGCTCCCGGATGGCGAGGTCGATGCCCCGGTCGAGCGGCGTGCCGTCTTGCGCCTTCATCCGCTCGACGACGCGCTGGAAATTCTCGGCCGAGTATGGCCCCGGCCGCAAGAGCACGTCCACCTTCGTCGCGTCGTGGGTGCCGAACACGACGACGCCAACGCGGTCTCGCGGGTCGATGGCCAGCTTCTTGCTCGCGAATTCCTTGACCGCGTCCTTGAGTGCATTGATTTTCTTCGTCGTGGATCCCTTGTAATTCTCCGACATGGAGCCTGACGTGTCCAGGCACAATATGATATCTTCTACCTTGTGCGCTTGTTTTTTCTTGGACAGCTGGACAAATTCGGTCACGAACTTGCCGAGATCACCCGGGAGAATGAATTGGCCGTTGGTCCGCTGGGCTATTTCTTCGAGAGTTTTTCGTCCCCGTTCGTCTTGCGACAGCAGCGCGACCACGTCGATGATGATCCTCTGCTGAACTGCAACCTGGAGCGGCGTCTGCCAGGTCTGGTTGTCGGCCTCTCCATCGCTCATTAATAGAATGCGTGGGACGAAGAAATTGTCGTAATTAACAGACATGACCTTTGCTACTACCCCGAATAGTATCAATCATTTCAAGCGAGTATTGCCTTATAAATCAAATGGTTCAGAAGAATATCTAAGACAGCGCGTTCAATCGGGCAAGGCATGAAAAAGATAGTTGTCACTTACATATAACGCAAGGGCAACACGGACATTTTAACATTTTAACTGGAAGTACAACTGGCCGGAGACACACCCGCAAGCCATCGAGGGATCCGGCCAGTCCGGCTGGGACGCACGCGATGACTGGTACAAGGGGTCGTGGAAGGCAGCGGACATCACGAGCACCCGCCATCCAGGCGTGCCGCTAACTCTATCCTTTGTCTTCAAACCGATTGCCTCTAAAGATTATCCCGTCACGTTCCGGCGATCCCTCAAGTTGCGGATACAGTTCAACAAGAAGATCGTGGATATCGACAAGGTGAAAGATATCCGCGTGTACACGACAACGCTGTGCGCCCCGACAAGCTTCTCGATCGCAGCGGACCCCGGCTGGATCGACACGGGGAACATGTTCACCGCGAGCATCTGGAACGGGTACTTCACGGCTCACGACAGGCCATCGAGGACATGAAGGTCGGCAGCGCGTTCGACACGCCCGTCACGCTGCTCTGAGGAAAGTGCAGAGGAAAGCGCTGCTCTGAGGAAAGTGCAGAGTCGTGGCTGCCATGTTAGCCCTCGACCTCCTGCGATGGGTCGTGTGGTGCCCACGCGTCGAGGGTCGGCTGGCCGGGCCTCCCAGCAAGGACCGCGCGGATCTCGGCAAGGGTGCGGCGCTCGATGACGTGGAATCCCGCGTCCTGGAGCATCCGCACCCACTTGGCATGCGTCAAGGGGCGATGGTTCCAGTAAATATAGGTCAAATCCTTGAGGGCGGGGTTCCTGGCTTGCTCGCGGAGCATGGCGAGGATTTGCTCGTCGCCCTTCTCTTCCCAGTCGCCATAATTCTCGTGTGTCTCGCCCGATAGGCATATCCCGAGCTTGCGCAATATTCGAAAGTACGGAAGGGAAAGAGCGGGAAAAAAGAGAACGAGTCATGCCAAGCCGAGCTCGTGGAGGGGGTTGATCCAACCGCATCCCTTGCATCGCTCCGTGCAAGGCTCCAGCAAGATGCCGCAATCGGGGCAGTCGATCGTGCCATCGACCGAGGCTTGCTTCCAGAGCGCGCGGAGGGTTGCCTGGTCGCTCATGGTATCTCGATCCCCTTGTGCCGTCGCTTGTGCACCACGAAGATCTTGAAGCCGAACTGGCCGCTGCCGCCGTTCGAGCGCTCGAGCTCCCACTCGCCGCCGAAAAAAATGCTCGCGGCGGCGGCAAGGTGCTTGGCGGAGCCGGGAACCAACGGGTCGCTGGCCCTGAGGATGACCTGGACGCGTTCGTGGTCGCGGCCGAGATAGCCCCACCGGCGCCGGTCGTCGAGAATGGCGAGCAGCGGGGCGATCGGGTCGGCGTCGGTTGTCGTCATCGTGCCATCACGTTTCCTTCCGAATCGAATGGGTGCATATAAAGAAAGAGAATCACTTCTTATCGTCCAAGTGCGAGAAGAGCACCTGCGGGCGGCCGCGGCGGCGGAGCCCGGCGGGGTGGAAGGGGAACTTCGTGGCCTCGCCGCGCTCGATGAGCTTTCGCAAGGCGTCGAAGATGGTCGTCCTGGGGACTTGCACCCGCTTGGCGATCTGGGGGCGCGTGAGCGGGCCGCTGTCCTTGAGGATGCAGAGCAGCTGCGCCTCGAGGGGCGTGATCGGGCGGCTGGCCGCGGGCTTGTGGAGGGCCTCGTGCTCGTCCACGAACCAGACCTCGACCCGCGGGTCAGCCTTGGCCTCGATGGGCCCGGTGATGCGCTGGTCGTCCTCGATCACGACGACCTTGGCCGCCCGGCTCTCGGCAACGAGATTTTCGATGCGGGCGAGCTTGTCCCGCACGTACTGCTCGGCCGTCAGGTAGGGCGTGAAGTGGATCGTGTAGGTGTGGCAGCCGAGCCTGTCGCGGATCCACCGCTCGGTCATGGGGCCGAGGTCGGGGCCGCGGCCCGTGACAAAGGTGACCTTGTGGCTGCCGTCGAAGACTTGCGGCTCGCCCTGGATCCATGGAAGCGGCTCGGCGGCCGCGAGGAGGGAGTCGAGCAAGGGGCGGTTGGCAAGGAGGCTGGTGTCCTTGTAATAGTAATGGACGAGCGTGCCATCGATGTCGCAGATGTATTCGGTGGCGCCTGGAACCGTGAAAGGCGTGGTGGCTGCTTCGGTCATGGCTGCTCGCCCTCCAGGCTCGTCTCGTCGTGTTCGTCTGCGTCGCCTTCGTCGTCGTGCTCGTCATTGGAAGCGGCTTCGTCCAGTTCTTCCCATTGAGCAAGGATCCGCCTCGTGTCCCGCTTGCGGGCGTCGGGGTTGATCCGGCACAAGTGGCAGATGCCGTTGATCGCCATGGAGAAGTCGTCCCTCGGCCGGAACTCGCCGCAGTTGCGGCACGGGGCCATGATGCGGTGGATCTCCTCGATGTTCTCGGCTTCGAGGAGGTCGTAGGGGCTCTCCACGCGGCATATCTCAAGGTCGAAATTCGTCGTCATTTTTGTCGCCAAACACTTGATGCTAACCCGATTATTTAAAGGCCCCGATTTTAACAACGCCCGTGAAAGTGTCGGATATTATCATCGATATCGGCGCATCATAGCATGGCCGGGCGGTTTAGCGGCGGCGCTCATCGACGGATTCCTCGGGTCAGATACGGCTTGCCGCCGGGTCTGCCGGTGGCGGGTCGCGTCCTGCTCGCGATCGATCCCGGGCGGCATGATCGTGCCCGGTAGGATGGTGATAATCGAAAGGATGTCAAGGAAAACGGGATCGGGGCGGCCTTCACTCGTCGCTCTCGTTGACATGCGGTTTATGTCGGTCTGCCCGCTGGTGTCGTGATCGGTTCGTCGGTCGTCTCGTCGGCCATGTCGTCGTCGCGGCGGTACTCGCGCCCGGGCGCCGCGTCGTTCTTGTCCTCGGCCTTGCCCCCGTCCTTATCGGTATTATCCGCCCCGTCGTCCTCGTCCCCCTCGTCCGTCTCGTCCGCGCGCTCGACGTGGTGGGCGAGCATGAAATCGACCGTCGTGGCCGGGGTCTCTACCCGCAGCGTGAGGGGCACGGCGCGGCCGGCCAGGATCGTGATGGCGGGCACCTTGAACGCCGCGAGGGCGCTGGCGGCCTGGGCGAGGTCACGGGCGGTGAACAGCCCGCACTCGAGGCCAGCGGGATCGGGCGCGCCCGTGCACGACGCGAGGGGGATCGACGCGCCGCACTCCCCGGCCCCGTTCCCGTCCCCCGAGGCGATGGCGAGGCGCTGCCCGGCTATCGCGAGGCGCGCGAGGTCGCCCGCGAGGCACGCGTCTTGGACGGCGCGGGCGAACGTGGCCTTGTCGACCGTCGCCTTGCAGCATTGCAGCGGGCTGCACTTCTCGTGCAAGGCCGTCTCGGCGGGTTCGGTGTCTTTCGGGTGCTTGAGCGTGATCGACCGCTTGATGTCCTTGCCGGATAGGAACCCGATCGACATGGCGGCGCCGTCCTGGCCGACGCGGATCGAGACCGCGCTGCCCGCCGCGCTGCCCGCGCGGGAAAGGGCACGGGCGAGGGGCTTGATGGCCGCGTGGAAGGTGGTCGTCGTGCCGCCCTCCACGACGTAGGCGGCGAAGCTGGCCCTGGCGAGCGTGGCGCGGCAGAGCATCGTGTGGCCGGGCCTGATGGCGGCGATGCGGAGGGCGGCGGGGGTGAACTCGAGGGCGACGCGGTCGCCGACGAGCTTGAAGCACTTGAGGGCGGCGCTCAGCAAGTGGGGATCGGCGCGGGCGCGGACCTGGACGGGAATGGCCGCCGCGGCGGTCCTCGCGCTCGTCGCCTGTACCGGGGGCGCGCGCGTCGCGGCATGGATGGCGTGCTCGATCGACGCTTGCATCGTGAGGGGGCAGTCGCCGGGGACGCGGATCGTGTCGGCGTGCTTGGCGACCGGGGTCGGCGGGGGGCGGCGCGCGAAGTCGAGCAAGTCGTGGTAGGGCGCTGGCTTGGTCGCTTGCTTGGTCGCGGGCTTCGTCGCTGGCTCGGCCGGGAGTTCGGTAGTGGTCGCGGGCATGGTCGCGGCCATGGCCGCGGGATCGGGATCTGGCTTGGCTTTGCTCATGGTCGGATAGCCTCCGTGGCGTCGATGATGGCCAGGACGGGGGCGGGTGGGGCCCCCGGGCGGCCGGTGGCGGCGGTGGGTACGGGCAACTTGAACGGTATCGCGGGGATAGGTTCGGTAGTCGCCATTTTGCTCGCCATCCCGATAATGATGCCGAACCTATTTAAATTCCGACTTTTAGCAAGCGGACACGAGGATCCAGCGGGGCGTGTGCTCGACGTGCTTTCGTCGGGCTGTGAAACGGAACGTGGCGATGTCCAGGGTGATGCCATACGGGGGCCCCGGGCTTTCCCCTCGATGGTGATCCCCAGCAGACGGGGATCGCGATCTGCCGGGTAGAATGTAGCGGCGCGATCGTGATCGTGATCGTGCCTGCTCGCGCGGCGGTCGCTTCTCGAGGAACGCGTCGCCGGGGGGCATCTCGGCATCGGCCATCCCGGCGGAGGATCCGCGCCGGCGCGAGCATCGTCCCCGGGGACCTTCTTACCTTCGTCCGATGCGGGGTATTTAACCGGAAACCGAACTCGTCCCGTGCCCACGATCTGCCCTCGACCGCTCCGCCGGGCTAGAGGTGACCCGAGGCAGATGCGGGTGGCGAGTTGCTAGCTCGTCCCGGCTTTTCAGTTAAATAGGCCCGGGGATCGAGTGGCGGCGGGTCGCGTGCCGTCGCTGGCGGGTGGCCGCGGGCGCCCGATCCCGTTTTCGGATGATACGGGTTCTTATGCCGGTTCGCGCATAGTAGCACGCATGGCGTCGAATGATGACTTCGCCATGCCGCCGCCGGGGCGGTTCGTCGTGGTGCTGGAGCCCGTGCTGCTGGATCTCATCGACGGGCTCGGGTTCGGGCTGGACGTGTTCGATGAGGTCGCGGGGCTCGTCGCGACCATTCCCCCCGAGCAGCGCATCGCCTACGTCCTGGGCCTGTACGACGAGTTCAAGGCGCACGAGGACGAGCCGGAAGACCTCGATCTCTGAGCGCGCGGCGGGATGGCGACCCGTTCAACCCATTTCGTTATGACTTTTTTTCCGTCCTATCGATCACGATGCTCGACGATGCGATGCCAAGGATAGGATGGGAATAATCATGACAATGTCTTGGAAAAGAAAGAAAAGATGCCGCCGGCTCACGCGAGCGTGGCGTAGTGCGGGCTGGCGGCGCAATAGATGGCTTCGACGACGTCCTCGTGGGCGATGCCGCGGTCGGGGCCGACCTCGACGAGGTTGGTAACGAGGCGCTCGAGGGTGATGATGGCGCGAACGGGCACGTCGGGGCGGCTGCGGAGGGCGCGGGCGAGGTTGGCGATCTCGGCGCGGCGCGATGCCTCGATGATGGGCGCGACGCTCTCGACGATGGCTGCGTAGCACGCGGGGCAGCAGTTCACGACGTTGTCGTGGAACACCGAGTCGTCGCCCGTGCAATGCGCGAAGTTCTCGCTGATGTCCTTGAAGCACGGGGAGGCCTCGATGAGGTTGTCGACCAGCAGCAGCTCGGAAAGGGTGGTTGGCTCTCCGCAACTGAAGCATTCGAGTCGCGGATCCACTTGCTTGGCGGGTATGGCTTGGCTCATGGGTTTTTTCGCTTCCATAGTGGTGGTTCATCTCGTTCGTGTCGGGTGGCTTTATCAAGAAAAACTCACGTGAACGCGAGCAAGCCTTCCTTGCGCTTGGGTGCTGGCTTGGGCGCGGGCTTGGACGGGGCTCGCGGCTCGGCCTGCTTGGGGGTCCTGGGCGCGCATTGCATCGTGGCGGCCCTGGCATGCTCGGCAGCGAGCCGGGCGGCGCGCTCGCTCTTGAGGGTGACGATGTCGTTGCCGACGAAGTACGCGTCGTCGTCGAGGGTGCGGGTGCCGCCTGGGCCGGGCTTGCAATGGTCGCACAAGCAGCGGTCGGTGGCCTTGAGGTAGACGCGGTGGCCGAGCACGGGACAGAAGCCGTAGGAGCGGTCGGCGCTGCCCCAGGCGATCGCGGCGCAGCCGGGCGGGCGCACTGTGGGGTTCGGATTGCTTGAAGCGCTCACTTGCGGTCAGGCCTCCTGCCGATGGACGTGAGATGGATGCGCCGGGCCGCGCGGAGGGCGCCGAGCACGGTCGGGATGCTGCGGGCGCGCAGCTTGCTGATGGTCCTGGCGCAGTGCTCGCACATCGTGGCGACGTCGCTGGAGAACACGATGGCCGAGGACGTGCCGCAGACCTCGCACGAGAGGGCGGGGAGCTTGAAGGGCGCCGGGAGGATTTGGCCCTCGTCGTAGTCGTCGAGGGCTGCTTGGGCTGGTGGTTTCGCGGTTGACATGGGTGTCATCTCTGGTGGCGCGTGTTCGTGGAATTTAAACGAGAAGGCCGGGGATCGTGCGGGGCAGGCTCGTGTCGGCTTCGAGGGCGGCGATGAGGGCGCGGAACTCGGACTGCCAGAATGATAGCGGTCGGGGGATCTCGATGACGCCGAGGTTGGCGAGGCGATCGAGGGCGGCCTCGGCTTGCTTGGCACGGTCTGCGAGGGCTTTCGCCTTGAAGGGCAGCACGAAGCCCGGGCGGGTGGTCGCTGCCTCCACGTGTCCGGGGTGGATGGTCGTTGTCTCCATTATTCTCGCCTTGATCTAACTATGTGTCACACGGCTATATCGTCGGTAAGGAGGACCGAATTAGTGAACGTTTGCGGGTATACGGCCACGCCGGGCGGGGCCCCCGGGCTCTCACGTGCGGCCGAGCCAGTCCAACGGCGGGTCGCGATCGGTCTCGGCACCAACATTTAATAACACGCGAGCAGACGGTTTTCTCGACTAATTGGAGATGTCACTGTCCTCATGGAAGCATACCAACTGATCACTTACATCCCGACGCTCGCCGGTCTCGGCTTCTACGTCACGCTCATGGTCTTGTCGATCATCCATTTCAAGCGGAGCGGCCGCGAGCCGTTTAAACTGTTATTCGTCTCGTTCTTGCTGCTCGCCATCAAGGAAGCGTATTACTTGGGGATAAACGGCGCATACTTTTGGATGTTCTTGAACTATGCTCTGGGTATGGATCCGGTAGCAACAACCTTGCTCACCAATCTCGTCGTGTTCTTACCTACGTTCACGCTATGGGTCATCGCAACCATCTTGCTCCTCCTCGCCGTCTTGCATTTCTCGCGGGAGAGAGGGAGAGAGACGAGCAGTTGATCGAAAAAAAAGGTATAAAAAGCGGGTCACACGCCTGGTTGGAAAGCCGCAGCGACCTCGGCGAGCTTGTTGGCGAGGTCCTGGGCCTTGCGGGCGTGGAACGCCGAGTTGCTGTCGAGGATCCGGGCGAGGCGCATCATCCTGGCGTAGTCATCGACTCGCGGGTCGCTGTTGGCGACCTCGAGGACGCGGCGGGCCAGGTAGAGGTTGTCGCGGGCGAGGCGCTGGTGGTTCGCGATCTCCTCCCGCGCCAGCTTGAGCCCCGGGATGCCCGGAGGGATGACGAGCCTTGTGGTCGACATGATCGTCCCCGTGTGCGTGATCGATTCGTGGCGTTATGAACCGCGAGCGTGCCGGGAATTTCTGGACACGGCCACGCAAGGTTCTGGCACGGCCTTCCGTGCACGCGTCGTTAATAAACAAAAACGAGGGGGGATCAACCGAGCATGGCGTGGCCGCCGGGGGCGATGACGAGCGAGAAGATGGCCTTCGTGACGCAGCCGAGGCAGCGCGGGTAGGAGAAGCCGAGAGCGTCGTGGATCGCGTAATGCAAGTCGGGCGGCCCCATGGCGTCGATGGTTTCCCAGAAAGCTTCCTCGCAGAGCCGGGCGAGGATCTCGTCGGCCGCGCGGGCCTCGCCAGGCTCGAGAAGGGCGTGGCAGTGGACGCATCGATGCTCGCGGGTTTCGAAGGGCATCACGACAATGCCATAAAATCGCGGCCATAAATAGTTTTCCGTCGGGGCGGGCGGGACACGGCCATCGTGGCGGCGCGGGGCCGGGGAACCAGCGGGGCGGCGGGAACAAAACCCGCGTCC
>JAUQYZ010000156.1 GCA_030587475.1 Candidatus Sigynarchaeum calidifontis | reverse complement strand
GCCCTCGGCGTGCGCGTGCAATCCATCACGCTCCTCCATATCGACGAGGCCGGGGCGGGCGGCAACGTGAAGCCCCGCGACGAGATACGCAACCCGTTCACGGCGCTCGTCGTCGCCCTCGCCCCCGGCATCGGCGCGCTGTTCTGGGCAATGCTGTTCGCGTGGGGCATCACGACCGTGTACGAGGCCGGGTACGACGAGGCGTGGGCGTGGTTCCTCCTCTACCTCGCCGTCGGCACGGGCATGGCGGCGGCGCCGTCCGGCGGCGACCTCGGGTACGCGTGGCACGTCATCGCCAAGCATCCCGGGCAGTTCTTGATAGGATTGGGAGGCTCGATCCTTGCCATCCACGCAGCATTGATCGAGGGGGTTCATTCCCCGCGTCGTGGATTCGAGCGCGTGCTCGTGTCCAGCCTCAATCTCCTCGTTGCCTCGAGCACTTTCTCGTTCAGTGCAGCGTAGACATCGCGAATGGCTTGGAGTTCCTCGGGAAACGTGCCGCTACTTGCGGCTGCGCGGTGCGAACACTTGCTCGAGTCGGAGTGTAGTCGTTTTATCGCCTCGAGTACCTTTTCGTTCAATGCGGCATACTCGTCGCGAGTGGCTTGGAGTTCCTTGAGGAACCATTCTATCCAGGGATCGGCCATACAAGATTGATGCGGCGACGGGTATTAGAACACTCGCCCCCGAAAAACTGATTCGCCTCGTGGGCACATCAATGCCCCGCCCGTGCCATCGCGTCCAGGTTCTGCGCCATGCGCTCGTGAAAGTCCTTGTAGAACGCGATCGACCGCTCCTTCCAGCCGGGCGGCACCTTCGAGTTGTCATTGACGACCTTGTTCCGCAGCTTCCGTTGCGCGTGCAGCGCGTCGGTCGAGGGGAGGAGTAGCCTGGGTTGCTTGATGGCCAGGGCGATGACCTGGTCGTGCAGCGTCGCGTTCTCGGCCGGGGGCTTGCCGATGATGGCCTCGTGCAGGCCGGAAATACCCTTTTCCACGGATAGATACGCTTTCTGGATGTAGCCTTCCAGGTCGCCAGTGGCCAGTTTCTCGCCCGCTTCCTTCCACGCCGCCTCCGAGATGGCCAGGGCGCGGGGCGTGCTCGATGGTGCAGGGTGCATGGGCGCCGCGCCGAGCTGCCGTACCCACCCTTGCAAGTTGGCGATCACCTCTCGAAGCCACGGGACGAGCTCCGCTCCACGCATCTGCTCGATGGCCTTGGGCAAGGCGACCGGGAGGTACCGCTCGTGGCCCGCTCCCGCCAGCCCGCGCTGCCAGGCGATCTGCCGCGCCGTGCGGGAGAATCCTCGGAGTTTCGCGATCCCTTGCCCGATCCACGAGATGAGGGCGTTGATGTCGGCCGGCGGCGGGTCCATGCCCGGCCACGACCGGCCGGCGACGAGCGGGATCTTGGCGGCTCGCTTGTCCGGGAGGTTCGCGTGCGCCAGCACGGTCGCGATGGCCGTGCCAAGATCATCTTGCGTGGCGAGCTTGAACGCGGTCGCCGTGAGTTGAAAGGTCTTCGCGCCCTCCAGCGCCCCGGCCTTGTCCTTGCACCCGCCCACGATGTCCTCGAGGATCGACCGCAGCACCGCCGCGGGCAGCCCGCCTTGCCACGCGCCCTCCCGCCGCAGGAACGAGTACTTGGCCGCCGGGCTCGTGAACCCGATGCCCGCCGCCATGGTGTCGCCAACGACCTTGACGAGCGCCCGCTTGAAGGCGGCATTCTTGGAAAGAAAGAAGTATTCCGATTCATGGGTATCCTTGGCTTTCTGTGCCTCCTTCTTGGAGATTCTCGCGGGTTTCTTCGGCTTCGGGGTCTCGACTGGCACCATGACGGGATGTGCGATCGCATCTTTCGGGGGCGCGGGCGCGACCCCTTGCAGCAGCTCGCGGGCGTTGATGCCGAAGTAGGACGTCGTCGCCTCGATCAAGGCGTCCCTCGTGCTCGCGTCGCCGTACTTGTCGAGGATGGCCGATGCCTTCGTCGCCACGTCGCCGGCCAGGATCGCCGCCGCGAGCTGGCACGCGTCGAAGTAGATGCCCTTGAGTGCCATCCGCAATCCCATCGCATCGTCCCCGTGAACGGCCAGCAGCGACCGAGCCCACAGCGCTTCGAGCCCGTTCGGATGGACATTTGCCCACTCGCCCGCCTTCGTGTCGTACACGGGCACCTTGTACTTCCGCGCGACGTCGGCGGCGGGCAGCACGGTCGACGCGAGCCACGCCTGCTTGAAGGTCGTCGCGAGCAAGTCGAGATCCTCGGGGGACACGTTGTGGATCGCGATCACGTTCTTCTGCCCCTCGACGAGATCCTCTTGCTCCGAGTCGAGCAGCTGCGCCAGTATGGCCGCCCCGTCCGCCTTGCCCGCGCCGAGCTTGTCGAGCGACTCGTGGACGGTGAGATGTGGCACGAAATCCTTGAGCCCGGCAAACTCGGTCGAGTCGAGGAAGCCGGCGACGACGAAGGGCTGCCGCTTGGCGAACGCGTAGTGGAGGGCGAGCGGGTCGCGGGTCGTGGAAGCCTGGATCATAGAACGCTAGGTAAGCATATGGATAAAAGGTAAAACCTCGTCGAGTATCGCGAGGCGACCAGCTATGATCACAGAGGACGTTGCAACGGACTGCCATGCGGAGCGGCCTTCTCTTCTAAGGGAGGAGGCTGTTAGGAAAGCCGTCCTAGCCCATGCCGCCGGCATCCTGGTGATGTATCTCGCCGCATATCTCCTCACGCCGATGTATCCCGGCTACGCCCTTCCGTGGTTCGTGATGTGGATCTCGTGGCCGTTCGTGTTTCTCAAGCAGAAAACGTCGAAAGGCGTGTTCGCCCTAGGAGGACCTTCGGCCATCATGCCACACCTCGGCGTGCTGCTCTTGGAGGCGGTCGGCACATCGTGGTTCCTCTGTACCTACACCTTGTCCATCGCCGTGATACCGTGGCTGATCTTTTATGCCTTGAGATATACCATTCGTCCTTGGCGAAGGCAACGGGTGAGTGACCATTGAAGGGATCAAGGAAATTACAAGTAACCGCCATCACTCTGATCATTCTTTGCTTTACACTTCTTTATGTAATTAATTTCATGGACGGGATCGTCAGGGATATCTTAGGGATTACCGCGTTCGTCTGCTTGTTGAGTTTCTTCCCCTTGATGGAAATCGGTGTCGTGATACGGATCAAGGAGCATGTAAGACCAGGACCGCTCTTGGCTCTTGCGATAGCGAGTACGGGGATTGCTGCGCTCGCGTTCCTCGGCGGCATGTACGTGATCTTGAACCTGTCGGCGAGTTCCTTGTTTCCCGTCGTCCTATTCTTCGAGTTCTACTTGTTTTTATGCTTAGCATTTCTCGCGGTAAATCTGCTCCGCATTTATTTCAAAGATAGGAGAAGGAGCGCATCCATTAGTGTTCCGGGGAGATAGATGTATAATCCTTTCCGAGTAACAAGGGGAAAAAAGAGGAGATGGCTTCGAGGCGGCTCGCGACGTTCATACGACGCCAACAGTCTCGATGCACCTCGTGATGCGGACCAGCGCCCCGCCGAGAGCAAGGAAGGCAGCACGCGCCGGGATGCGCGCGGGGGACTTCCACCTCGCGATCGCCTCCTTCACCCGCTGCCAGCCCCGCGCCTTCCACGCGACGTACATGCCGAGCAGCCAGCCACAGCACACCAGCCCTTGCGCCAATGTAAGGGTGTACCCGAACAAGCCGAGTCCCGACCACGCGACCCCGAGCATGCACCACAAGCACGCGGCCAGCAGCGGGTCCATCGGCCAGCCGAGCTTGTGCGAAGGCCCGCTCGCCCGGGGCGCGACCTCTTGCAAGGCAAGCACGTCCCGCCCCGCCAGCAAGTGCGCGGCCGCGCCGGCCTTGACGTGGCGGACCATCTCCGGGGACGCGAGGATGGGCAGCGCCGCGCTTGCGGCCTTGATCGTGAGCTTCGCCCCGATCAGGGTGATGTCCTGCACGGCAACGTGTGGTGATGCCACGAGCAACAAGCCGTGGCCTTGCATCGCCCTCGCCGATAGCGACGGGTTCACGCACGCCTTCGCCACGCGGCCGAGCACCGACGCGGCTTGATCTAGCTCGTTACCATCGGAGATCTGCATTCCCACCGAGGACGCGAACGACGCGGTGGCAGCGCCCAGCCGGGCGAGCGCCCGGTGGACCGCCGACCGTGGCTGGCCAGCGGCGAGCAGCGCCTCGACGTCGGGGAAAGGCGAAGGGGATGGCACTGTCTCGGATCTGGTACTCATCTTTCCTCGCCCCCGAACACGTGTAGCAGTTTCGTCAATTCAGCATCCACGGCCAGAACGGGCGGCACGACGTTTCTCAGCAGCTCGTCCTTTGCCGAGTCGAGGTAGGGGACTGCAATGTCCCTCGCGAACCGGGTCGCCATGGCCGACCGTTTCGACGAATCCTTTTCCTTGGTGTAGGCGGCGAGAAAAGCCGAGAACGATGCCTGGAACCCGGCAAAGCGAGCGAACAGCGCCGAGCGCGCCTCGTCATTGTTGGAGAACATGGTACAAGGGACGTGGAGCGTGGGTTAATGAAGGAAAACGAATGGTTAGATGTCAGCTAGAAACCTCGTAAACGTGTCCTTCAATGCGATCGAGGTGGCAATGAAGAAATCAAATGCTTTTTGCCACGTCTCGTCCCGGTTCTCTTCCGAATAGCAATCGATGCCAGGTACATCGAACTTGATGCGGCACGCGTCCTTATCATCCAACCTTTGCCACGCGAGACTACCCTTGTACCTGTCCTTTATCGCGTTTCTGAATAACGTGTCGATCTCGTCCCTCCTGGCGTGTAGCGCATCGAATATCTTCTTGTTTCGTTCCTTGTCTCCCGTCGTGATGTAGATTTCGTTGCGGACCGCACCTTTCTTGAAGCTGGGGTCGATGGTTACTCCGCTGGTGCCGAAGACGCCCCTTCGCATCCACGTCTTGGCCGGCGGGGTTGCATTCTTGAAGATGTCGGTCTTTCCTTGGCAATAGCGAATGAATTGGGTCCAGAATTCGACAAACATTGCCGGTCGCCCGGAGATTTCTTGCTTGTACGTGCCGATGTCCTTCGATACCTCGCTGGGGCGTGCGATGACCTCGAAGATGGGCGTGAATGTATCTTGAACCTTCAACACCTTCACTTGTACCAGGTAGAAGCCAGTGTCCGGCGACGAGTTCTGGTTCAGCCAGTCGATCACGTCGATATGGGATTGGGACGCGGTCTCGCACACCCAGACCGCGACTTTTGCGCCCAGCGATGTCAAGTACACGAGGACTTGGCCTAGATGCTTGTGGTCGGTGGTTCCATATTGGTTTTCAATGACGACGAGATTACCTGCCGCATCTTTCGCGACGATGTCTGCCCGGAAATCATCGGGCTGGCGCACCTCGGTATCCTCGACCTCGAGATCGATCCCCAGGGCATCGCCGAGGAATTCGATGTTCTCGGCCAGCCACGGCGTGAAGTCGACATCTTCCCTACTCCAGAGCTCGCTGGCCGAGAGATAGTTCGGCTTGATGATCTTTTTCTGCTCCATCGCCATCATCGCGATCTCTCGTGAATATCCTACTTAAAGGCACTCGATTTAACACGCTCTCTCGGTGATTCTAGGGGGATTGCATAGGTTCTGAAATCACCATTCAGACTTTTGCTTGAAATAGACCGCGAGCGCGTGACTTCCATGACCGGAGACACGACTTCCCTCCCCGCCAGCACGCCCCTCGACCACGTCATCCAGCTCAAGATCATCTACTGGGGTCCCGCCGAGGCCGGGAAAACGACCTCCCTCCTCGCCGTCGCCGATATCTTCCAGTGCTTCCGCCTGGACGAGGTCATCAAGGTGCAGACGACCGGCGGCCGCACGCTCTGGAACGAGTACGTCGCCTTCCAGTTCACGATCCCGACCGGCGCCCTCAACACGGCCCAGGTCATCGTCCACCTTTCATCCCTCACGGGGCAAGAACGGTTCTTGAACACGAGGGAATTCGCGGGCAGCAGCATCGAGGGGGCGATCTTCGTCGCCGACTGCCGCCCCGATTTCCTCGCCGCGACCCGCCGCTCTTACGAGGAGCTCGTCGCCTTCGCGCCCAAGGGCACGCCCATCGTCGTGCAAGCCAACTTCCAGGACGTGCCCACGTCGGCCCGCCCCGCCGCGCTCGACCGGCTGCTCGGCTCGTTCGCCAGGGGCACGTACACCAAGGTCGTCCCGACCGTCGCCACGCGGGGCGCGAACGTCGCGGCGGCGTTCCTCGACTTGCTCCACGCGGTGCTCACGAGGCAGAGATGAGAACTATATGGCGTAGTATTCAATTTGGTATATGACGAAAGTCAGTGATGTGGGGTCTGGGAAACCTTTTTTTTGCGTCTGGTGGCTCGTTTTAAGTCCGAATGATGATCAGCCTCCTCTCATTTTTCCATCTTTTAAGCCTTCGCTTGCACCTTGATGCTGCAGATCGAGCAATCTGCCTTGTAACTTGCCCCAGCTATCCGCTTGAAGTGAACGCCCGCCCGATGCCGCCGATTATCTTTTATTTGCAACTTCAATGACGGCTCGTTCCGCAACAAAAATATGGAATGGACGCGCTTGCTAAGAGCCTCGGCCGACCGCAGCCCACCTAAATGCACGACCGTCCGGAGGGTGTTATTCGCGGTTTCCGAATGATT
>JAUQYZ010000095.1 GCA_030587475.1 Candidatus Sigynarchaeum calidifontis | reverse complement strand
AGGAACACGTGTATTTTTTTCGTCGCCGCGTCCAGCGTTATTTTCCCTTGCAAGTAATGCCGACGGATGCTTGCCAGCTTCTCGTTCTCCCGCGCCGCTAGAAATAGCCACGCTTGCATCGGTGGCTGTGCACCGAACCGCGCCGGGTCGCCTTGGATCAAGAAAGAAAACACGATGTCCGTGCCGGCCTTCAGGTATGAATGGATGAGCTTGATCACGTTCTTCCGCTTCTTGAACGGCCCGACATATTCGATGTCCCGGGCCTGGCACCATTCCAACAAGCCTCGGTTCGCGAACCAACGATCAGCAAGCACCCTTCGGATGGTAAATCCCCATACCATCAAATCCGTGAGCGCGTTCTTGACGAACTCGTCGTGGTGGACGCCCTTGTGGATCAGGTGAAAATGCGTGAACACGCGAAGCGGGCCTGCCTTGATCAGCACGCCTAGAAATTTACGTACCCGCGTGGTTCCAGGTGCCCGGTTCGTCCCGAACATCGTCTTGCTCTCGTCTTTCTTCAACTTGCCATAGTACGGCTTGTCGTTGAAGTCGATGATGACGTCAATGGTCTTGGGAAGCATGTTGCAGCCAAGTAAATAATCGACTTGCGCCTTGAGCACGTGCTGTTCCAGGTTTCTCACGAATCGCTCGGGTAACTTCCGCTTGAAGTCGTTGACCTGCGACTTGTCAGGTACAAGCCGCTCATGGCGCTCGTAGGGGCCGCCTAATTCAGGCATTCCCTTTTTTCGCCGCTGTTTCTTGCATTCATCGGCGATCTTGATTTTATTCAACGCGTTGCACGCATCAGCGGTTCCCAGGCCGAACAAGACGCCAAACACGATGACTTCCCAAAAGTCGATGGCCTTGTGCTTTATCCCATCGAGTTTTCGACGAAAATGATATGCCTTCCCGCATCGATCCGCAACATTTATTATGTCATCGCGCCAATTCTTATCTGGAACCTTGTGTCGCTCGGGATGCGCTTGCCGGCGCTTCCCGTTAACGTTTTGACTTGGCATATAAACGGCGAATGCAAGGTTCCTTATAAATCCTTAAAAATCAGACTTCATGTTCCGCCGTTACTGTTAAAATGTCTGATCGAGATAGTGTCGCAGCAAAAGAAATGTCAAGGAAGATGACGATAAATATAAAGAAATTTGCGAAGTTATTATGGGAATACTGGGATTCAACTTACGACGAATTAAAACCGCCTTCGATAAAATCCGTTGATGGGTTTGTAAAACAGGTTGAAGCCTCTAAATGTAATTTTCTATATCTTACTAAGGAAAACATTCCAACCATCGTCTATCATTCGAATCTCCTTGAAAACAGCCATATTAAGGCTTTAGTAAAATTCTGTGAAGAAAATAACCTGAATATTCAAATCAGTGGTTCTGAGGAAGGGAGAGAACGCGGTCTGATACAAGTGTTGATGGATCCGGATGATTCGTGGGATTATGGTTCTTGGCGATGACTTGATACGAGTACAATATAGCGGCTCTTTGAAACAGATGAGTGGAGTAAATGTTTAGAGTTTAAAATCAATCAGAACTTTTTTGATGTGGAGATCGTTCCGACCGTGTACAAGGAATTCATGGTGATGCGAGGAACGAGATATTATAGTGTGAGCAGAAGGGAAGCATTCTTGAACTTGATCGGTGCGCATATCACTTATCCGACAAGGCCTCAGCAAAAGTATGGCGACGAGCAGATAATGGACGAGTTGCGTGAGAATGGCATCTCGATGTTCATCACGGACAACGCCCGCCACTTCGAAAGAACGGGCATCGTGGTGATCCACTCGATAATGGTGGCAAAGCTCTTCCCGAATGCGTTCTAAGCATTCATTTTCTTTCTTTTTTTTAGTTCCGTGGCCGCGCATGGCGACCGGATATCGTTCGCAATCTATATTGGGCATGAGAGGATACTATTGGTAATCCTATGAAGTACATCCTACACCAATGCAATTCAGCACGTCGATTACAACAAGGTTTAACCGATCTTCGATTTGATGGGGTGGAAATCGATTTTCTCATCAATAAAGGCAATATTATAATAGGTCATAATATAATTGGTGGGATCCCTAACGCGGATCTGTCGATCCAATCTATTGGGAATTGCTGGAGAGATATCCTGAAGATTCTCGTCGTTGATATCAAAGGAGCGGACATTTGGCCAAATTGGAGCACTGACGAAGGAGTCTACTTACTGGATAATATTGCCTATTGCCTGCCATACCAAATCCCCATATTCATCACTGGATTTTCATTTGATTTGGATTGGATTCAATTAATCGATAAAACAATCGACATCTGGAACGGGCGGCACGTCACGTATTTCGTTGACGCGCAAAGCATTGCCCATTGTCAAGATACGTATCAACGCAAAGGGATTAAGTTCGGGTTAAATTATGGGCATCCAACTACAGGCTTGAGAAGAATCATGACCGAGGCATTACCTAAACTTCTTCAAGAAAGGGCTGAGAATAATGCGAAACAAGTCGGGAAGATGCTTGAAGATACGTTTCGTCCATTGAATGAATTAGAGCAAATCGCATGGAAATGCGCTGACGTGAGAATGGCATGGACAGCCTCATCCGAAGCCACCACGCGAGAGTTAACCAAGCTAAAACCGGATTATCTCATTGTCGAGGGGATTCCGGGAATAGATAGCCCGCAGACTTCAGCCAAGAAAGATGAGGGATAGATCGATGCAGATTAATCCAGCCATCTATCAAGAGCTCTTCGATTTTACTTGTGCTATGAAAAGAGAGCAAGTTTGGAGCGATGACAAGGTCTGCGAAAGGACGGAATTTAAACCATTGTTAGGAAAATTAATGGCTGAGCCTGGAATCGCCAAATATTGCTGGCATTATCAAGATGCAAAGGTTGAGGATTTCCTTCATATCTACTTATCGCAATTAATATCGCGGGTTCAAGCGAAAGATCAAACGACGTTAGTGCAACGCCGCAATCTATCGATATTTTATCGGAATACCTCATCGTCGTTGTAATCGTTGCCTTAGTAGTCGTGGCAGGAGTCTTTGTGGTTGCCTATCGATTGAGAAAGACAAAATTAAGACGGATCCATACACCGGAAACGAGCACTTAACCATATTTTTATTCAAAAGCCGTAGAGTCTTATAAAGGATTGATTGTCTTTGGATAACAAAGAATCTTACACGCCACTCGAACGAACGGAATCCAAGCTAATTCTTCAATGTTTATTTAAAAAATTAGCGTATAGCCCAACACCTTCTATTATTGTCGTTATTTTTTCTGTTGCCCTGCTGATTTTTTTAGGCGTTTGGATTCCGGGCATCCAATTTCTGCCATTCGTCTTCATCCCAACTCTTGTCGTCTTGGAAGCACTCTTACTGATGTACTTGGATGGAGAATGGCAAATGACCACAGTCATTAACAAGGGCACCGGAGTAATATCGATCGAGAGTTTTCGGCGTTCCAAGAAGGGGGGGAAGGTGAAGGGCACCATGCAGAGTAAACAATTCCACTTGGAGAATGATATGAACCTCTCTATTCAGTATCAAAGATATTTGATGGTGCGTGACCTTAAGCAAATTCCAGTCCATTCTATTAAGATGACGAAGAGAGGATGGCCGATCGATCTGTTTATTGGTGAAAACTTGGACTCTATCGTTGTTTTGAAGCGATCAGTCGAAAGATTTCTACGCGGCGGGGTTGCATGGGAGGTACAAAACACAACTGATAGCACCCCTTCCTATTCAGTAATCCGGCGAAGAAATGGTAAATTCTGGATTGGTTGCACGAGTTTATTTATTGGCGCCATAGTTTTAACGATTTGGCTAACGGAACTCGAGACAACATCAGTTTCAGTACTTTACCTTTCCATTCTTGTTATTGCCCTCGTGCTAGCCACGATTGCCGCTGTAATTTATATTATAATTCTCGAGAGAAAGCCGATCGTTCGTGAACTCAACAGTCGTGACTAATCACGCGAATATCGGTCAAAGTTGGACATCACCCGATATTCTCGGGATTTTTAAATATAACTAGAAAACTCTTGACAACATAATCGGCTCCCCTTGAGTGTATTATGAATAATCGTCTTGGATATCATGAATAGTTGTCATTGTTGGGAATAGTTGTCCATATCCTTTCCATTCCATGTTGTATTACTTTCATCCTGAGTTAAGGCGTCCGAACTTGCCATTCGTTTATATCTTTTTTCAACCAATTGTAACCATTGCTTTACCTTTTCGTCAGTTACTTCCTTAAACAAGTTAAGCACCTTGTTTCGCACTTCAGAGACGCGAGTTTCTTCAAAAATAAAGCTAGATAGCATGCGCCATCCGGATCCTCCTTCCTCCTTGAATTCAACCTGGATTCGCTTCAAAAGCTCGTCCTGGAGAGAAGTTAAAAGCCCGACAATGTTATCCGGTATGCGCTTGGAATGATGGGCGATTCGGAAAGCAACCTCTCCTTTCATCAAGTCATGTTCTGCAAATTTAAAGATTTGTTGCTGAACTTCAGGTGGTAATTTCTCATACGCGTAGACGAGAGCCGCCACGACCCCAGAATCGAACACGGGCTGCATTATCATGTCACGAAGCAATTGTTTCAAGCTCTCAGGTGCCTTATCATAAATCAGACCAATCTTCTTAGCAACAAAACCAGCACTAATCGCATCCTTCACCCAGGTGAAAAGGAGACCAGTTCTCGACGAATCAAGAACTGAAAAATTATCGACGAGTAGGCTTGCCAAACCTTCGCTTGGACCTCGGGAAATCAAGATCTCCAAAAGATGATTTTCTAATTTTTTAGGAAGTGGTTGGTGTTTTTTCGAAAATAAGGCGTGTTGCTTCTCGGATTCTTGATGCCTTTTTTCGAATCCTTCGTGCATTTCTTTCATTCTGGCTTCTTGTTCCAGCCGTTTCTCACTTTTACGAATATCACTCGGAGGAGAAGTGATGGTTACGCGGCGTTGACGTTCGATATCATCTTTCTCACGTTCTCGCTCCCTTTCTTCCGCCCGTCTGCCCCCACAAATAGCACGGGACAATTCATATGCTAAGCGGGAGACGTTACTGGCACTCTCGAATAACCCGGGTAATCGAGCCTGGATTGCTGGTGGTGCGAAAGTATAGGACCGGAGGATACCCACTGCACACTCATCGGGATATGCTTGCTCGATCGAGTCGAGTAAGGATTGCACGAAGGCGGGTAATCGTTCGTAATGCTCTACGATGGTTTCAGCAAGATGATATGATGGTTTTCCATCTTTATCCCGTATCGATATGCGAGGTGCCAGGTCCTGAATACTCGTTGGTAACTTTTCATAATTCTCGACGATCAAAGATCCTAATCGGGGTAACATTTCAGGGGTGTCGCCGATTTCTAGAAAGAGGTCAATTAATTCTTGTGGCAGGGGCGGTGAAGATCTTCGCAATACCTCGTTACAGAAGAAATAACGAGCACGCTCACTTTTTATCAGCGTTGTTAATTTTGAAATAATCGCCGAACTTAGGGTCTCGTAATTTTGCACGAAAAATTTTGAGATCTGAATGAAATCCTCCTTTTTGATCAAGTTTTCAAGGAGCACGATTTGCTTTTCGGGGGAGGAGTCCATAAAATACTTTCGGAATTCGTCCGAACTCGCAATCATTCCAGGAGGATTCTCGCGTATTGCAAACTTCTCTATGAGTTTATCGCGTAGATCCACTGGCAGGTTGCTAAATCCTGGATCGTTGAAGAATGTCCCAGTACGTGGCATTTCTGGTAAATCTGCAAGATCAAGAAGGATTCCCAGCACCTCTCTCGGAAGATCCTTCGCCCGCCCAAGAATCTCTCTTCCAACGCGAAAATATATATTATAAGCAAAGTAAATGGTATCCGGATAAAGTTTAGATTTCGATGCCTTGGTGGCAATCTCCCCGATAATTTTCTGTAGCTTTTCTGGATTGAGAAGTTCGAAAAGCAATGATCTCGTGCTTTCTGGCAATGATGAGTAATTGTTGATGATAAAATTCGCCACCTCAGGGATTGCTTTTGGCTCTTGTGCGACCCTCTTCAAAAAAGCATCGAGATCGCTAGGGGAATTGTTTATCCACTCTTTCCACCGACTAAATGTTAGCCCGAGCATATTCCGCTGGGCGAGCTCCACGAGCAATGTATATGCCTCAGCAGTGAGCCTTCGAAGATTCCGAAATAATCCAGAAGCAAGCATTCTCTGAACGATATCCTCACCTTTTGCGGCATCCCATGCGAGCGCTTGCATCTCTTTTGGTATTTTATGGAACAAATAACCGATACCAAACGCAACGTGCGGTCCAATTTCGTGATCGGTGATCAACTTGAATGGAAGCTGCTGGAGCGCGGGCGAAAGCAATTCATGATAGTATACGAGCATCCAACCAATTTCCGATGCGCCACGCTTGTCTTGCAGGGCCAGGATAATAGCCTCCCGAACCGTTGACGGAAGGTCGAGAAACGCCCTATCCAATGCAAGGCATAATTGATATGAAGACAAGGCATCTCTACCTGCTGAACGTGGCGGCATGGCATTTACGAGCGGGAGAAGCAAGTCTCGAATGTTGGAAGGTAAATGCTGATAATTAAACAAGATCGGGATGGCAAGATCGTCGCAATCCCCTTCATTCCCGTTTAGATTGAATTTTAGAATCATCTTCTGGGTTTTAGGTTTCAAATCGGGATAGTGCCGAATCATTGTCCAGAAGAGATTTGGCAATCCGATCTTGTTTTGGAAAAGAAGTGATAGCCAGTTATGGAAAATATTCGCAAATTCGGGATCGCGTTTTAAAAGCGCACTCAAGACTTCAAAATGCCCGGGCGAGGTCAATTCGAGCGTGTCATTGCCGAATTTGTTGATAAGCACGTCCTTAAATTCATCCACAAGTTCATCAATAGAATCCACTTGTGGTTTGCTGGGTTTGAAGAGAAAATTGTAAAACGATGCAGAGTAAGTGTTGAGATAATTTTTAAACGTTTTCTGACTAATTAGGGGGGAAATGAAGAATCGTGCAAGGAACGCTTTCTGAAGCCACGGAAGCCTTGAAATGCCATTAACTGCAACCCCAACAGGGTTATCTGCAGTAGAATTGAATAACGAGATAGGAACCGAAATATCCGCGGCTTGACGTGAGAAGTATGCAATATCCTTGAGTTTCAAAGGGGTGAGGTCAGCAACACGATCGTGAAGGGATTCGAAGACCTTGTTCGTGATAACATCAGATTTCATCCAAGGGCAGCTAAAATGCTCGCCCCAACGGTTCAAGATCTCCCGAAAATCCACCTCGCGATAATTGATTGAAAAGAAGTGGGCTTTTTCCTGGAGAAAGGCAAATTCTTCTGGCCAAAGGCTAGCTTCAAACTCCTTGTACACATCAAGGCTCGATGTGAGAATAAGATATGTTTTCTTGCCGGCATCGAATCCACGTGCGAAAAAATCAACCAGATCCATGAGCTGGTGCTTGTCAAACAATACACCCCACCCGTACTGCACCTTGCCGAAGGGATCCTCGATATAAGTGCATGTATTACCTTCTAGCATCGACAAGGGATTCGCCAATAGCTGCATCCGAACCTGGTCTTCATCTATCATCCCCCATCGTACCCAAACTGGATCGATGCCTTCTCGAAACAGCTTCCAAAGAAGAAAGACAGCCATGAATGTTTTACCACTCCCATGTGGCCCTAAAAGAAAAATCACGTGTTTTTCTCGGAGCTTCTTCTCAATTGCATCAAATTCAATAGGAGGCACGAAAAATCGATCAATATCCCGATAGATCTCGTGGTCTGGATAATCGATTTTCTTCAAGAAGGCATCTCTATCAAGATGTCGAAGCACGGGATCCTCGCTATCGCTCATGTTATGCCAATGATCCAATTCAAGTTATAAGCATTTAATCACGGCTCGATGATAAGGGTTAACATGCCTTATTACTTAATCACTTTATCACAGGAATAAATCCCAAGAGGAATGTCTGTATAGAAAGCCATCCCCGCCGCGGCTGCAGCCGAGAAGGTCGCGTCGAAGGCGAGGAGACCGCAGCTCGACCCTGGTAAGACCGTCGTCGTGGAGCGTCGAGCCTCTAAACCAATCACGGAAGAGGAGGGCACGATCATTCACGTGCCGATCGACCGGCTCGCTCGGGCATTGCAGATCTAGAGCCGATTACTAAAATATAATAATGATGTGGTACTCGTGATACAAGTATCACATGTAGAACGAGAGTCATTATGAAATGGAGAAACAAGATCGCGGCCGTCAAGGACATCGAGGCGATCCTGGGCGACGAGGGCGACCGGGAGAGCGCGGCGGCTATCTTCACCTTCTTGCGTGATAACAAGTGCATCGTCGAGGGCGATGGTGGCTACGTGCTCTCTGACGATTACAAGAGATGGGTGGAGGAGGCGGATGGAAATGCCAGGTCCTTGTGGCTCAATATCATCGATTTCCAAGAGACACCTGGCTTGAAGGTCATCGAATATCTCGTCAAGGAACGGATGTTCCCCCTCGTCCGCGAGGTCAAGGACTTCGATGGCGAGATGAAGGAACACGAGCCCGTCTGGGCCGACCGTGCCAAGTCAGCGGTCGTGGGATTGCGCAAGTATTCCGATGACGACCTTTCCCGCAGCGACATGGCCGTCGTCGCGGGCGAGGGCGGCGAGTATGACGAGGAGGAGAACGAGTTCTACGCCGAAGATGTCCTCGAGAACCGCGTCCGGGTCTCGGCGTCGGTCTTGAAGGCACTCAAGCGGGTCAAGCTCGACGAGGACAAGTCGAGCCTCAACGAGACGATCCGGTTCCTCATAGACCGCTATGAATCATCGTGAGAAATTGGCCGTGTGTACGTCTTCAAGAATTTTTACGGATTCTCGAGCACGCGACCTTGCCCTTCGCGGTCAGCGCGTAGTAGGTCTTCCCGCCCCGCATCTCCCCGAAGATGAACCCGTCCTTCTTCAACCGCTTGAGCGCGGGTTCGACCGTGCCCTTCTCGATCTTGTCGAGCGTCTCGCAATCGGCGAGCAGCGCGGCCTTGTCGAGGCCGCCCGACTCGATCCGCAGCAAGATCGCGAGGTCGCTATCTGACATGGCCTTCACTTCCGTACCGCGGGGCAAGGAACTTGCTTTCTTGGAGCCGCTGGCCGCGATCATCGCCGCGATCTTCTCGTGCTCCAGCAAGTACTCGTAATGCGCAGCCACGTCCCCCACGTTCTCGTCATCGACAGTCAACGCCTCTTCGGGGTGCATGGCATTCGCGCGGATGATGGCCGTGTGGATATCGAGGCCGAGCCGCAACCAATGCAACACGTCGGCATCGTAGGCCGCCTCGGCTGGCGTGCGGTCGCCGATGATCTCCTTTGCACGCCGCAAGTATGCATCCTTCCAAGCCATCGATTTATCCCTCCAATCTCGCCAAGATCCAATCGGGAACCTTGCGCTTGATCTCCCGGTCAGTTTCCTCGAGCAACACCTCGATCCTGGCGAGGCTTTCCATCGTCGCGGGCGCATTTCCCAATATAATCCGCAATTTCTTGAACGCCTCTTGCTCCGTTTCTTGCTTGGAAAACACCGAGTTCATGAATATCCGGTCGCTCGCATCAAACGCGAGGAGATGCTCGAGCTCGCTCCAGGTCTCGTCTGGAATGGCCGGGTCGCAAGCATCGCGGATCTTGCAGATTAAATGCCATGCTTGCACCATCTGATTACGCATCTCGAAATACCGGAGCCGGATGTCCCGTGTTTCGAATCGTGTTGGGTAAGTCTCTCTCTCACGCACGCGTCATCAGCTCATCCCTTTCATCCTCGAGCAAAAAACCTTCACCAATCGGAGGGATTCGATCGGGGTGTGTGGTGGGCACGCGAGGATATTGTCTCGATCTATAAATACGATTTGTTAGCTCGCCGGGTTTTCCCTTAAAAGCATGAAGATTACTGGCTCGTCACTTCTCGAACCAATAACGAGAGGTGACCAACACCACCATGTCAACAGACATCGATACAGACGCTCTACAAGACATCAAGGGCATGACGCCCAAGATGCTGAAGATCCTCAACGAGGAAGGCTTCACGAGCCCGCACCAGGTCGCCATAGCCAGCCCCGACGACCTGACCCGCGTCCAGGGCATTTTGGACAACAAGCTTGAATTAAGCGTCAAGCGTGCCCCCGGCCGTCGTTGAGGGTGTGTAGTACCATATTGCGCGAAGCTAAGGAGTGGTTTTTATATCCGAATAAGCATAGAAAAAAGGTGATTATGGTTCGAAAAAGGATCCAAGAGGCAGTATTGTTGATGGGTCTGTCCGTCCTTGTATCTACGGCGATTGGCACGAGTCGTCCTCTTCTAATTTCATCCGATCACATAACAACCAACACTTCACGATATAGTCTCATTCCCTCATCGATATACCTTTCACAAGCGGGCATTTCCGCTAATGAAATTACCAACACGTCGTGCGTGTTATATTTCTCGAGTACGGGCCTCTGGGAGGGCGCGTATCATGATTACTATGAATGGGGGCTCTGGGAAGAAAGTAATAGTAGTAACTCCCGTTCTGGAACCGTGTATAGTGGCAGTTCGGTGAGCATCACCGGTCTGAAGCCCGCAACATCCTACCAGGCGAGGGTCGTTCAAACTTTCCACTCGACAGGGCCGGGGTATTATTATATCTGGAACTCCTATAGCGATACGATAACGTTCTCAACAAAGGGGCCGGAGATCCCTCTAATCGATACCATCACTCTTATCATCATCATCGCCGCGGTTGTCGCCATCATCGGTATCGTTGTCGTCATCAAGCACAAGAGAAAAAAACTCGACGCATACCATACGCTTTACCCCGACAAGAAGGGAACGTGAGCCGGTCGTCCTGTACGCGACGAGCGCGTGCCACGTGTGCGAGAGCGCCGGCAAGACACTCGACTCGCTCGGCATCCCATACGCGAAGCGGCTCGTCGACGTGGATCCCGAGGCGCAAGCCGACGCGCTTATGCTGAACATCATACGGGTGCCCCTATCTTGAAGTGCGACAAGAAAGGCTTGCCGGTCTATTACCCACGCGGCCACGATTACATCTTGCAGCTCGGTATCGACGGGAGATACTACTACCCGCAGTGTTCTCTCGAAAAGATACCCGCTCGGAAGGATCCTTGAAGAGAATAACTAGTCTTAACCACTATTTTTGGTGAATAATTCAGCAAAATTTGTTAAGAATTTGACATCTAGTCGTTTTTGATAATCGATGATGCTATTATAAAGGGTAGATACAGAGAAATACATGCTATCATAAGCATTTCTTAGTCCTCTTTCGAGTTCTTCAAAATAAAATGTTTTGCGCGAAGGATCTCTATCATGTAATCCTTTTTTCTTGATTCCTCTCTCTATAATTAACTTGTAAAGTATCTTGAAAAGATCGTGGCCATTCGCGAGATGCAATCGCTGATGCCCTTCCTTTCTCCTTCGATCCTTGATTCCCTTCACTTGAGTTATGAAACTTGAACCTTTCTTCTTCTCTATGTCTCTCTCGATCATTTCTCGTTGAAGCGTAGAATCTTTACTGATGTATTCATCAATGGGCTTGAGGATGTTATCGATTTCGTCGAAACATTCGAGATCGTGCAAGGCGAGCAAGTAGTATCCGAACTCGCTGGCGATCTCGATGCATCTGGTTTTCAATTCCTTGATCGTCAAGTCGTTAAGATTGAAAAAGACCTCCATGTAAGACTCGAACGCTTGCGAGTAGAACACCTGCGTGTCGATGTCGTGGTAATCCGTGTAGAACAAGTTCTGGATATCCGTCCTTTTTTTCGAAGTGATGAGATTAAAGTCCGAATCGATAATTGCTATGACGCGTCTTTTTTTTATTTCATCCTTGTTTATCTCGCGAATAGCATTTATAACGAGGCCTTTGTTATTCTTTTTCTTAATCAATTCAGCTGGAATGATGTTCGCAGTGTAATGCTTGAACTTCTTGAAGAGATTGCAATCCTTCTCTCCTTCGACGAGGATCTGGCTTAGTTTCGGATTGCACGCGACTAGCCGGATCTCGTTGACATATTCAAACTCTGTCAAGCATTTTTGCATCGGTCGGCTCACCTGGCAATTCTACTGTCAAGTCCCACCTGTCATGTATTATCTGGGGCGAATGTGTCGATATAAAAAAATTGATCTTCTTGATCTCGTGGATCCGTTTAATCATCTGAATGAACCGGATCTGCCAGGCAGCGTGCAAGGAGATCTCGGGCTCGTCGATCAAGAAAAGCATGTCACTTTCGCTTTGGAAGATGAACTCGAACAACATGATGAATAGGTGCTTTTCCCCCGACGACAATCGCTCGATGCGAATGTCATCCCCTGCCTTGCTCGATATGTTGAATCCGGCCTCGATGTCGAACTTCACGACTTTATCAGTAAAGAATTCGTTAATAATTTCGCAGAAAAGATCGATACCGCGGCGAGTTCCAAGATCCATAATTGTTTTAAAACGAATTCGTTGATACTCTCTTTTTTTCTCGTTCTCGTCATTTTCCTCGTCTTCATCTTCGTCCTCGTCTTCATCTTCGTCCTCATCTTCTCCATCCTCCGGTTCAATCATATCCGGATCGAGTACTATTTCTCCACGCTTGCCCTCATACGTGTACTCCTCATACTCACTCCCAACCGTGTCCGCTTCATCAAGATTTTCAGGTATTGCATTGTATTCATCGATTTTTTCGAAATATCTCTTCAATCTCAGTTTTCGTTTCTCTTCTAAAAGGTCCTCCTCATCCACATCTTTCGTTTTTGCCATATGGGTCTTCATTATTACGGTAATCATCTTCTGTTTGATGACACCATTGAGCAATTCGGCCTTCAAGTCTTCTAGACTGAATCGTGATTTTTTCCCTGCGCTTTCGCCTTTCGTCTTCTCATCAAGGAAATCTCTTACCCAGCTTGATGTAAAATTTAATCGCTGGGTCGTGACGAAATTACAGAGAAATGAGGATACGATTAGAAACAACTGACCAAAGAACTTGGCCGTGTACTTGCCATATATATGGATCCTTGAAGGATCGGAGAAAATCAACTTACTCTTCTCTATTTCGGCATAATCGTCTAATTTCATGCTTTCAATAGTCTCGACAGTCTTCTCAAACGTTTTACCTATGTCGATGAGGCACCCGTCATCCAAGTCCGAATATGTGTATGTCTCCGGAGGATTATCCGGAATTTGAATAGTGAATGAAGTGACGCATTCGACACGTGGATCCAAAGTAGATCGAGATTCTTGGGATTTCTTGTCGAATGTAGGAGCAAATCCTTTCTTCTCAATGGTGAAGCAATAGAAGCTCCTGTGTTCCTTCGTTCTTGCGAATGTCAGCTCCACTTTATCATACTTCTTGTCGAGCATCTCACGGATGTTGCCCCTCGAAAAGCTCGAGATTAGTGAAAAAATCGTGGTTTTACCAGTCCCGTTAATCCCGTGTATGATTGTAATGCCTTCTGCGGTGTTAAGCTTGATATCATAGTTGTAAATACCGAATAAGCCGCGTATCTTGATCGCACTCAATTTTAGAGGATAATAGGAGTATTCCCACCGGTCGTAACGAACCGTTTTCATGATAAAGTCAGAAGATAATTGCTCACTTTGCTTTAAGTACGTTTGTATCCTTGCTCATCGCTTGGCACTTGAAGATAAAAGATCTATCATTAATATCAAGTTGTTAGCTCGCCGAGTTTTCCTTTAAAGGCAGAAGAGTTGCTGGTTCGTCACTTCTCGAACTAATCACGAGAGGTGACCAACAACACCATGTCAACAGACATCGACACCGACGCTCTACAGGACATCAAGGGCATGACGCCCAAGATGATGAAAATCCTCATCGAGGAGGGCTTCACGAGCCCGCACCAGATCGCCATGGCCAGCCCCGACGACCTGACCCGCGTCCAGGGCATCTCGGACAACAAGGCCCGCCAGGTCATCTACGCGGCCCGCGAGCAGCTCGGCATGTGCGAGTTCGTCAGCGTGGATCAAGTCAAGGAGAACTACGAGTGGTTCACGACCGGCGCCGAGAACGTCGACGACCTCATGGACGGCGGCATCACGACCGGCCGCATCACCGAGATCTTCGGCGGCTTCAAGTCGGGCAAGACGAACACGGTCAACACGCTCGCCATCACCGTGCAGCTCCCGAAAGCCGGGGGCGGCCTCGACGGCGACGTGGTCTACATCGACACCGAGGGCACGTTCTCCAAGGCCAAGCTCGCCCGCATCGCCCGCCGGTTCGGCATCGACCCGGCGAAAGCCCTGAGCCGCATCCATCTCGCCAAGGTCTACTCGGCCGACCACCAGCTCCAGATGATCGAGCAGTGCGAGCGCTTGCTAAGCACATACCCGGTCAAGCTCATCATCGTCGACAGCTTGATGGCCTTGCTCCGCAACGAGTACGTGGGCATCGGCTGCCTCGCGCCGCGGCAGGCCAAGCTCAACAAGATCATCCACACGCTCGGGCGCATCGCCGAGGCCAAGAACATCGCCGTCGTCCTCACGAACCAGGTCGTCACGAAGATGATGGGCCAGTTCGCCTACGAGGACGCGGTCGGCGGCAACATCGTGAGCCACGGCTGCCACTTCCGGTACCGCGTCAAGGCCAAGGGCTTCTCGTACAACGAGGGCCTCGTGCGGTACATCACGGTCGTCGACTCGGTCGACCTCGCGCCCGGCACCGCCGAGTTCTACATCACGGAGGCGGGCATCGCCGACCAGGAGAAGGTCGTCTACCAGATCAAGGAGCCCTCGCCCTACGAGCTCAAGGAATCCGAGCGCGCGGCCATGACGGGCGGCACGGCACCGAAGCCGAAAACCTCGAGGAAAGCCGTGGCGGCGGACGACGACGCCGAGGACCTCGAGGCGGCCATAGCCGAGGCCGGCACGTTGCCTGCACCACGGGCAGCGCCCGCGTCGAAACTAGGCGACGGCGAGGTGCCCGACACGCCCAAGGAGGCCGTGCGCGAGTCGTTCCCGTGCGCCAGGTGCGGCCGCACCTTCACGTCCAAGAAGGTGCTCGCCGGGCACGCCAGGGGCTGCAAGGGCAAGCAAGCGACGCTCGACGAGGCGACCGCGTGATGGCGACCGGGTACGGGGACGTGCAGGCCGCGGTCGAGTCGACGATCACGACGTTCGCCAGCGGCATCGGGCTGCCTGGCCATGCCGTGGTCTACGCGCTTGCCATCGCCCCGGCGCTGTGGAACGCGTTCCCGCCAGCAGGCCATCTTCGCGATCCCGACATCCTCGCCGAGATCGCGACGTTCCACGCGCTCAAGGCCGCCGGGCAGCTCGTCGAACAGGTATGGTTCCGTGCCAAGTCGCCCGTGAGTCACGTGCCCTTGAACCATCGCTGGTGGCTGCTCGATTACCAGCAGCACCTGCCGCCCGCGCTCCGGGTGGCCTGCCGGGAGCCCGGCCCCGAGGCGTGGTTCGCCCGCATGCGGCCCGGCCCGCTCGTCGACGCGGCCCGCGCCATTCTCGTGTCGGAAGGCACCCGGCTCGCGTCCATGCGGCCCCGGATACGCGCGGCGGCGTGCGTCGTCGCGGCGCGGAAGCAGCTCGGCCATAGCCCGTTCGATGGCCCGAGCGCGCCCGAGACCCTCGCGGCGGCGGGCATCAACCTGGCCACGGCGTACAACGCGGCCGTAAGGGTGGGTCTCATCAATCCCACGCTGAAGGTTGTAGCGTGTGCAAGCGCGGCGACCGTCGCGTAATCAAACCTTTTTTTTACTCGTTAATCTTTTTTCTGATAATCGTTCGCCTGTCGCTCGGTCAAGTCATATAACCCACGATGAGCACGACGACGGCACCCGCAGCGAGCACGCTCCACGCGACCTTGCTCCAGTTGAATACCTTGTAACCGTCGAATGGCATGCCCCCCGCGGCCTTTATAGGCAAGATGTTGAAGATCGCCAGCCACGTGTTCATCGAGAAGCCCATGGCGAGCGCCAGGTGCCATGCTCCGGTGGCAACCGGGATCGTGAGCATTCGACACGCTATCGCCACGAGCACGTTCACGACGGGGCCAGCGACATACACCAGCCCCGCTTCCCGACGATTCGTCGTGTACGAGTAATCGAGCTGCTTGATGTAAGACGAGCCATAAGCCGGATACAAGCCACCGGCGAGCCCGAGGGCCAGCATGAACCAGAAGCCAGAAGGCCACGCCTTGAAGCACGTTTGCAGGCCCAATGCCCGCGCCACTGCCTTGTGACCCAACTCTGGAAGCATGACACTCAGCGACGCGACCACGACGATCGCCACGCACGCGTCCGGCGTGGCGCTCCCGTTCCTGGAGACCGTGATGATCCAGAGCAGCGCGAAGCCGAGGCACGCGGCGAGATAATGCCACGCGCCGTGCAATTCCCGAGATCTCGGCACGGTCGCCGTGCTTCCCTTCTTGAGGAAAAACGTGCCGAAGCCGAAGATGTACCCCTCGTCGAACCACAACTTGAGGAATCGCCCGCCAAAGTCCTTGACCTGGTCCGGGAACCCGTAGGGCGAGAATCCCGCATGGACGAACATGTTCCACGATGGCGAGTTGTACCGGTCGACGGTGGCATAGACCTCCTGATAGCCGCGCTGCCCGAACCAATCGATCGCTCTCGCGAGGATCGCCTTTGCAACGCCTTTCCCGCGTGCGACCTTGTCCGATGCAACCGCGTCGATGAGTCCCACCTTCCGCTGCCCATAAACGAACGTTCGCAGGGACATGGTGCCCACGACCGCCTCGCCTTGGACCGCGATCAAGCAGCATCCTTGCTGTTTCTCGATGCTCTTGACGATGTCGGCGAATACGATGGAAAACGCGATGAAATCGACGGGACCAAGGCAGCGCTTGAAGAGGGATTTGACCGATCCTTGCTCGGAAGGCGCCATTTCACGGACGACGAGGTTTTCAAGCATGGTGACATCAACGCCATCTCGGCGCGTGACAACCACATCTCCGCCGCCACGTAGTTGGGATTGCTCGAGACCAATCCTTGGCATCGCGACCCTGGCGAGCTAGCTATTGTCGTTTATCTATTTTCCAGTTACGAGTATCCATGAGCGATCGTTCTTTTAGACCCGCCTTGCCCCGCGCGCCGAACGGCCACGAGGCGCGGCTCGCGTTCTCCGAGGGCGTGTCCCTCGGGCGCGCCGTGATCGTGCGGGAACTCGACCCGGCCGACGAGGCCGTCATGCACGAGGTCTTGTCCGACGTCATGGCCGAGCACGCCGCGGGCACGGTCACGACCTTCGTCCGCTACAAGGGCAAGCATCCCCGCCGCTGGTTCAGCCAGCTCTACCCGCCCCACTGCGACCCCCGCGTCCTCGGCTTCTTCTTCCCCGACGGCACGCTGCTCGGCTGGCTCACGGTCACGACCTCGCCCGCCGCCCCCGGCCAGGCCGTCCTCGGCATGATCGTCCGCGAGCCCTACCGCGACGCGGGCCTCGGCACCGCCGCCATCCTCCACGTGGCCAAGTACCTGCACGGGATCACGCGAGACCCGGCCATCGAGGGCGTGTTCTTCGAGACCGAGGAGGGCAACCGGCGCGTGTTCCGCGTCGCCCGCAAGCTGCGGGTCGCGCCCGCCGGCACCCGCATCGACGCGCTCAAGGGCGGCATCATGATGCTCCAGTTCACGAGCAAGCACGACGCTCGATCGACGAGTGAGGATAATGGCAACGACGATACCAACCACCAGCGGCACGCCACTGTCACGGCATGACTGCCCCGGCTGCGGCGCGCCGATTTCCTTGCGGCAAGAAGCCGTTGGCGAGCAGCTGCTCAAGCTCGCGGCCGCGACTTCCGATGGCATCGACATCGGCGGCGGCTGCACGCCCG
>JAUQYZ010000075.1 GCA_030587475.1 Candidatus Sigynarchaeum calidifontis | reverse complement strand
TGAGGGCATCAACGGCATCGTGAAGAAGCGAGAAGATGTCATCGGCGACGGCCAGCACACGAGCTGGCTACATGGGGCAAAGGTGATTGGCCCGCGTTTTGGTGCCGTCCTCGCAGGCATCAAGATCGTGGCACTCGTGGGGCATGAGATCACGGGGAAGATAAAACATTGCATGAAATGGATGTACAACTGGCGAAGACCGCGAATTATTTTTGTGTTCGTGACATACGTAATAATAAGTCGGGAAACCCCCATAGATTAGTGATAACCTTTATTAGAGAATATTCTCGCTTTAAAGATAACAAGGAAAAAAAAGGATAGGATGAATGGCTTGGGACAAAATAAAAAGCCTAAACGCAAAGATGATGTAAAGAAAGCGAAAGCCTATTACGCACGCTATCTGGAGCATCAAGAAAAGGTTCAGGTAAATCCCACGTCATTATCCATCGATCATTGGATGAAAGAGAAAGGATCATTTGTGGATAACATGAATTTTCATATTAATCGTGCGGGATTTGAAAAAGATGACATTGTCGGCCCGTAGTATCGAATTATTGAGGGATAAATCCGAACGCGACTTGTGGAATTTGGTGTTTGCATTGCAACACGTGCAGAACGCTATATTCCAGCTGGAAAAAGACGAGAGAAACCCGGAGGTTTTGAAGGAGCTTTCAGCAAAAGCGATCGACGTGGGTCATGAGGTCGTTGCATTGCTCAGTGTTCTTGAAGAAAAACTCGACGATTGATCCAATCGTCGCTTCACGATGCTGCACGCGGTGGACAGGCTTGATCTTGATGGGCAAGGGGCGCGCGGCGATGCCAGCCGGGATGCGATGATCATCACGCGGGCGGAGGCCGACGCCGCCGAGGGGGTGGTAATGCCAGTCTCATAGGACTGGGTAACTCTCTCTTGAGGGCTGTATGAAACGGCTCGAGCGGGGCCGGTACGAGCCCTTTTTGAATTATTTTGCTTTCTACGGGGAAATCAAGCATTAAACGTTCTTTTGTCATCGTAATGCACGAAGTGCATACTTCAAGCCAAAGATCATGAAAAAAATCCTTGATTTCGGTGAAATGATGTAGAATATTGAATTTTCTTTAATTAGTTTTTGAAAAAAGTGAAGATTTTGTATATAGATTTGATAAATGGGGTACGATTGAGTTTAATTCGAAAGGTTTTTAGGGGCGAACGAATCAAATAGATCATGTTGGAGTATCGTAAAGACGGTGATGAAGTGCTCGCATACGGATCCAAGTACAAGCTGTCTCGGCTCGCTACATACACGACCGGCATCGTCGCGGGGCTCTTCACGATCCTTGCAGTTGAACTCGTGCTGTCGGCCACGATCGGCGTGCCCTTCGAACACGGGCAACAGATACTGTTCTTCGCCATGATATCATTTTTCGCGCTGGTGCGATCGATCCTCTGCTTGAACATGGACCTGGTCAACGGCCCCCGGATCAAGTGGAAGCTGTTCGCGACCTTCGTGGGCTGGTCGATCCTGTCGTTCGCCGCGGGCTTCTACGCGAGCATCGAGGCAGTCAAGTTGGTCGACGAGACCGTTTTTCCGGTCATCGACACACTGGCGCGCATCTGGAAGGCGTACATCTTGCTCTTCCTGACCGCCGCCAACTTCGTGAGCGCGACGTTCATGTTCCACAAGATCGTGAACGCCGTGCAGATCGACACGATCGAGTGGTACAAGCGGGGCTTCGGCGACGAGGGCGTCGATCCGCCACGCGCGAACCTCGCACCCGTGGCCAAGAAGATCTTGCTGGGGCTCGTCGCGCAGCTGGCCTTCAACTTCGTCATCTATGCCGTGTACGGCACGCCGGAGGCGTTCTTCGGCCAATTGCAAGTTTACATGCAACAAATCTTTGCATATTTCGGGATCAACTTTCCCGTGTTTGTTTAGGAGGATGGACAAGAAAGCATTCAAAAGAGATGCACAACAATGGAAAACGGAAAGAAACCCATCGTGAATATATTTTGCTCGAACAAGGGCGGGTCAGGAAAGACGCTTTTCTCGTTCGTGTCCATGCTGCATGCACATTCCAGCGGCATGCGCGTCGCAGCGATAGACTTGAACTTCGAGAACCCGGACATGGCCACGATCTTGCACGGTCTCATCGCCGACCCGCACGCGAAGGAGGCGCCCGTGATCAACGAGGGCACCCCGCTTGCCTATCGCGAGGAACGCATCAACGACAGGCTGTACTCGATCCGGCCGCACCCGCTCTACCACGTCTCGTGGCGGATCTTCCCGTTCCTTGACAAGTTCCTCGCGGACAACCAGGACCGGTACGACATGGTCGTCGTCGACACGGGGCTCAACCTGCCGAACTTGATGCCCGTGTCGCTCCACGGCGAGAAGTGGCCTCGCTCGAGGCCCGTGCCGACGGTCTGGTCGTTCCTCACGTACTCTGCCGGCCTGCGCCCGTGGGAGTTGCAAGCCTACGACGAGACCGTCGCCATGTTCCGCCAGTTCTTCCATCCAGAATTCGACGCGCGGAACTTGATCCACGTGTTCAACCCGCAAGCCTTCATCCCCAACTCGCTGCCGGACAACACGAAGTACGCGCTGTATGCCCGGTTCAAGTTCGACGGCGCCGATAACCTCGTGAAGAAGATGCGCAAGGGCGCCAAGCAGAACGCCTACGCGGCCGTCCCGTGGAACGCCTTCCGTGCCGACATCTTGCTCGAGGCCAGGAAGGAATTCTTCAAGATCCCTGGCGGCGAGTTCTTCAAGGACGAGATCCCGGCGATCTTCATCAGCACGGCCAACGCGTTCCTCAAGAAGCACAACATCGTCCCGACCAATATCTTCTTCCACCCGT
Organism: Candidatus Sigynarchaeum calidifontis; assembly: GCA_030587475.1. GTDB lineage: Archaea > Asgardarchaeota > Lokiarchaeia > Sigyniarchaeales > Sigyniarchaeaceae > Sigyniarchaeum > Sigyniarchaeum tengchongense. Next base: position 16,077 of record JAUQYZ010000075.1, on the reverse strand, counting down.
TCGTCTACCACACGGTGCAGATGGTCGTCGATGACTTGATCATCCGGAGGGGAAAGACTCTCGATAGCATCAAGGAAATCATGAAGCCGGTCTACGAGAACTTCGTCGAGTTCCTTTCCATTCGCGAGAGGGCCTTCACGGCACCGCTCCTCGGCGACACGCAAGTGAGCGGGCCCATGACGGCTGGCGAGGCAGGCATGGTGGCGTCCGAGGGATGACGCGCGGTCCAGAAGCTCGGAACAATCGAACCGACAACATAGATGGCATGGGTGACTCGCATGGAAACGCAACTCACGATTGAAAGCAAGCCGGTTAAGGAACCGCTGGCACAGGAGGCCAATACGTGCCCGGAATGCGACAGTCCGAACCTGGTCCAGGATTCACGCCGCGGCGAGCTCGTTTGCGCGAGCTGCGGGGCGGTCGTTGAATGCGGAGCATACGATTGCTCGCAGGATAAGCGCGCGTTCACGGCGGAGGAAGTCAACAGCAGGAGCCACCACGGGTCGCCGATAACTGCCTTGACGGACATCGCCTGGACAAATGTTATTCATGTAGATGATAAGAACGCGAGCCCTAGCTTGAAGCGAGCGGCCCGTTGGAATAATAGATTGCCGTGGAAAATGAGAACGTTACTGCAAGGTTTCACGGAGATCAAGCGCGTCTGTTCTGCCATTGCCGTTCCGAAGCTCGTGGCCGAGACCGCCGCGACCTATTTTCGAAAGGTACAGAAGATGAACTTGCTTCGCGGCAGGTCGATGAACGGTTTTGTAGGCGGTTGCGTGTATTTAGCATGCCGGACGAGCAAGATACCGCGATCGATCGATGATATTTACTTGGAGATGTCCGATACCACCGATCGTGATATCCGCATTGGTTACAGCGTGCTTGTCAGCGAGCTGAAGGTGTACGTGCCCCGGATCAGTGCCGTCGCCTTGTTACCCAGGTTCGCGAGCGCGCTCGCGCTCTCGGAAGACTCGCTTCACCTCGCCGAGAAATTGCTCGCTGCCATCGAGATACGCAACAACACGGGCAAGGATCCAAAAGGCCTCATCGCCGCGGCTGTATACCTCGCGTGCAAGATGCGGGACGAGGAGACCGCCCAGAAGCGTGTCGCCACGGCATGTGGCGTCACCGAGGTCACGCTCGCCTCGCGTATCAAGGAGTTCGCGCCCATCATCGCCGCGATTCAAAAGAAGTGACCGCACCCTCGTCATGGCCGAGAACATAACCTTCAAGCTTCAAGCTCGTCTTTTTTCCTGTAACGAGAAGTGCTTTGAGGATTCCTCTTACCTCGTTGTTCCAAGGCCACACGTGCCCTCAAGGCAAGATCTCGAAACGATTCGTCCACGGCTTTGCCCGTGAAAGCGGACGTGAGAAACACGCCACATGATAATTCTCGAGCCAATTTACCGATTTCTTCATCGCCAACAACACGCTGTTCGGACATGTCAATTTTATTTCCGATGATCTGGCACGGGACGCTACCAAGAACCGAGGTTGCATCATCGTGCCAAGCCTTGACGTTTTTAAAAGTCTCATGGTTCGTCAAATCAAAAACAATGATGATACCGTGTGCACCCTTGTAAAAATTCTTCCTGGCCTTGTTGAACTTCGATTGACCCGCGATATCCCAGAACACGAGCTCTATATTCTCGTTCCCGATATTCAGAACCTTGTCACTCAAGTTCGTGCCAATCGTTGGCAAATAGGATTGGTGGAAAGCATTATCGGTGAATCGGAGAATGAGTGATGTTTTTCCGACCGCCGGATCGCCGATCACGATGATCTTGTACACGGAATCCAGTTCTTTATTGGTACCCGGCCTGGTGGATTCACCGGGGAACGCTATTTCACCCCGCCGTCCCAGTTCCAGTGATCGCAGTTCCTCCAACCGGTGCGTCATGGTCTTGAAGAAAGCATCAACGAGTGATTGTTTCACGGGATGCTTATTTTCCTCGAGATCAACAATTTCTCTTGCACAAGCATCGAAATCTTTTTCGAGATCGATTAAATACTTGTAAAAAATAGCATCACCCGCCTCGCCGATGACGAGCGAGAGAGTCGATAGTCCGCGAAATCCCCTTGAATCAGGATCTTTATATGAAAGGCAACGCACGACGATCTTGACAGCATCATCCGGAACTGGTAATATGGCGAGCTTCTCGGGAACGGAATCTGATCCAGAGATGATATTCATTGACTTGATCGCGTAGTTTTCAACAAGATTCTTGTCCAATGACGGGTGCCAAACCGCGGGAATGGGGCCGATACGTTGGTCAAACTTGGAATACACGGCAGCTTGAATGATTTTTATGCCCGATACCTCGTTCATGTTCCTTCATCATTCATAATATCGTTAGCCGTTAATTTCAACCTTGGTCAAACTGATTCATGCATCAACCGCGGGCGGCTTCGTAGATTTTAAAATAAAATCGGAAGCATCATCAAGGGTCGATACATGGGATTTTCAATCGCTCGGAAGCACGAACTGACAATTCTTGCAGCGGATTAAGCCAGCCTCGTTCCACGTGCCGCAGTTGAGGCACCACGCCAGCCCGCATTTCTTGCACCTGCGCTTGGACTTGAACCCTAGCGGTATCTGGCAGTCCGGGCAAGTCGATGGCTGGCGAGGCTGGTTGAAAGGGACGTCCAAGATATTGAAGTCCTCGAGCCTGGAACTAGCATCGAGGTCGCGTTCCCCGCTATCGTGCTCGACCCGGGCTTCCGGCTGCATAAAGGCTGGGATCTTCTTGGCCTCTTCGTCCATAATCTTGGACGTGAGATCAACGAGGAAATTATCGACTATATGGTCGATCCTGTCTTCGATTCCTCTGGAGCCTTTTACAGCAGTTCGGTTGCTCGGATCAATCTCATCCTCTCTAAGATGGTCTTCACGAGGGGGGCCATCACGTGATTCTTGCAAGTTTGCCCACGCCGGATTTTTCGATGGATAATTTTCGCTTCCCGGCGTGCCTATAGGAATCGATGAAACCGGATGCGTCTGTCCTGGCCATCCTGTTGCCGTGAAATACCCGCCAGGCTGAGTTGGGCACTTTGATATGAATTCCATGTGCCAATTCATCACTTGAAGTAATCCCGCCTCATATTTCGCTAGCGCCCCAGGCTTCTTATTATTCACGTATAATTCCTTGGCCAATGCATATGGATGGCGAGGATCTGTCATTGCTAGCCCATGGCCGATGCTTGCTGGGCCTATCGCCTCCAGCCATCCATACAAGCCTTGTTTCCCTGCAACGGGCCGCACTTCCAATCCTGTTGTAGAATCAAACGCCACGCACGTGAATTGGAGCCATTGAACACTCCCGTCACTCACTTTGAATTGACCTACGACTGTCATAGGGTGGAGCCGCTGCGCGTTCGTCGTGCCACCTGGTACGGTGCCGAAATATAACCCGGGCCAGTCCATTCGGAGATATTCCGGCGAGTTCATTGCTGCGTCGATTCGTTCGATTGCCACCGCGGCCATCCGCTGGCTCGGGTCAATCGCGAGAACTAGTTGGAACAATGCACGCGCACGGGGCAGATCCCCCGTTTCAATACACGAGCTCGCTAGGTTGAACATCGTATGTGGCTGACTGGGCTTCAGCTCGTTCGCTTTATTGAAACATGCTTGTGCATCCTTGACCCGCTTAGCTGCAATCAAGAACACGCCCTTGTGGTACCAGTGCCGATCATTGTCTGGACTCAATCGTATGGCTTCGTCTATACTCGCGATCGCTGATGCGATATCGCCAGCCTGGTGCTGAGAAACGGCGAGACGAAACCAGTCTTCGTGATTCGATGGTGGATTGGCAGATTCTCGTTGAGGAATCTTCACCCGATCACCCCCCGTTGTCACTTGCTGTTTGAGAATATTGATGCGATCCGCAGCCATTTTAACAGATGGATCGAGACGAAGTACGTTTTCATAAACATCCATCGCTGCCTTTATCTCCCCAGAGAGCTCGAGAGCATATCCAAGATTATACAGCCCGCGCGCATTCTTTGGGTCGAGCTGCGCTGCACGGCGTAAAACATCAATTGCTCCCCGTAGATCATTGGTCTGGCCGAGGAGGGGGCCGAGTTTCCACAGGATAATCGGTTTCGAAGGGTCGAGCTCCATCGATTTTCTGAACGCATCTCTTGCGCCAGAGACGTCCCTCATCATCTCCTTCACGAGGCCCATATTGTACCACGTCTGGGCATTACCAGGATTCAGTCGCAATGCTTGTTGCATGGCATCGATCGCACCCCGGAAGTCCCGTGTCGCCGTTAGGATGGTGCCCAATCCACTCCAAGCGAGATCATTATCCGGGTTCTCTTTTATGGCTTGTTGGAAAGCGAGTCGTGCCACTCCGATATCACCCCTTGCGAGCGCCATCATTCCCTCGTTGAAGGCATCGGAATCCTTTCTCATTTCTCATCCCCGATTTGTTGTTAGCTATCAGTGATTTTATAATTTCCATTATAGCTCCGTCGATTTTGATATAAAATCGGAAGCTTCAACAAGGGTCGCTCAAGAAGAAAGTTACGACCAGGTGGACCGGACATGCCGACCTTCATCACGGGCTTCGACATGGAAGAGAGCGCGAGGCATCTTGACTCGAAGCGGCTCGGCAAGCAACGCGTGGAAGCGCTGCAAATCCTCCGGGCAAATCTCAGCTTGAGCAAGGGATGGAAAAACCATCCCGTGACGAAGACTTGGAAAGGATACGAGCCATTCTTGCTAAAAGTATACTTGAAGGCCATCATGGGGGAATGGGAACGTCGGGGTTATAAGAACGTTAAATGCGTCATCATGCGAGACGAGATTGCCGGAATGATCGGTGGCGCGGAACCGGTGCGGCCCGAATGGCTAACGGAGCGGTTTATCCTTTCTCACAAGAGCAATCTCGTCCGCAAGAAACCGGAACATTATTCCGCCCTGTTCCCGGGCTTGCCGGATGGCATCCCGTATTCGTGGACACGAGAGACGCGCGCTTAAATGGTCACGCGCCGAACCTTGACGTGATCTCGCCGTCGCTGCGCGGGAAAAGACAAGACAAGGAGGGGAATCATGGAAAGAAAACTCGAACTGGACGAGAGCGATGCCGACCACCCCGTCGCGCGGGTGCCGGGCTTGCGGGTCTCGGGGCCAGCGTGGAAGGGCATCGCCGTTTTCGCGCTGTTCGCGGGTCTCTTCGCCATGACAATGTATTCGAGCATCCTCATGCTCCCCGCCGCGTCGATTGGTGATCCTGAAACCCGGTATGCCAACAAGTTCGTCATCGTGATGGTGAACGGCATCTTGATCATCATCGTCGCCATCATGTACATCAGGCTGGTCCAGCCGTTTTACATCGGCAAGGAGATCATCATCGACAAGCGGGCCGGCAGGGTCACGGGGCGCGTGTACTTGTTCCCCGCCATCAAGGTACCTGCCATGAGTCGTTACATCAGCACCACAACTCGGATCGGGATGGAAAAATTCGTCCTCCCCGGGAAGCGGTCGACCACGCAAGTACCTTGCCTGGCCATCTTTTTCAACGACAATCGCAACTGGCGGATTTGCATCGAGCCGGACAATTACACGTCGAGCGCCAATAACCCGCTTTCCAAGGAGGAGTTCAAGAGCCTCGAAAATTTTCTCGCGCGACACTTGCTCCCGCAAGAGGAGCCTGGATCCAAGGGTACCAAGGGGAGAAAACGCAAGAGTTAGGGACATGGCACGGATATTCCTCCTTGATGAGGAGGAGAACTCCATATCGTTCTTTGGCGAGGATCGATTCTTACAGGGGTCTTCGAGGGCTTGCAGCTCCCTTCGCTCCGGCACTTGAAGGCCGGCGGGCAATCCATCGTTCCCGACGCATGAACGGAGAAAAGATTAAATTGTCGAAAACCAACGGGGTGACCGGGGATTTGCAACTAAAAGTTCCGCCGATACTGTATAGATATAAGATGCAAACCTTATATAGTCGAGGATGAACGAGCAGTGAATATACGAGCCTCTTGCAAGCCCAAGCTTTTAATCTCATTAATTATTTTGTGTGTATCCTGTTTTTCAATGAATTCCTCACTAATCAAAAAGAATGGGTTGTTTTCTACGCAACCTATCTCCCAAGCATCAATCCCGGACGGGTATATTGATCTATCACGTTATGCAGGTATATCAGAGGATATCGGTAAGGGAATTTGGTCTAATAATTCTTGTATCTTAACATGCGGTGCAACGAACAGCACGGGTGCAGGAAATTTCGATCTTTTACTCGTGAAGTGGTACATTAATGGTACTCAAGAATGGAACAAGACATGGGGAACGAATTCTCAAGATATCGGATTTGATGTTTTTTCTGATGGCACCTTTATATATGCAGTCGGTACGATGCACAATTTCACGATCTCTCCTTATAGATCCGATGATGATCTTGTTTTGATTAAATATAATGGAGCGGGAACCCAAATATGGAATAAAACATGGGGAAGTACAGGTAACGAGGCGGGCCATGGTATTTGGGGAGATGGTTCGGCACTTTATGTCGTGGGAAACAAGATAACACAAGGTTCCAACGATGTCGATCTCGTCCTCATCAAATATGATTTGAATGGAATTGTGATGTGGAGCAGCGTGTGGGATCATTCTGCACTGGATGAAGGATGGATGGTAATGGGAGATGGAACCAACATTTATACGGTTGGGGAAACGAAAATCACAGATTCAAGCAGTTCAACTTCAGGCTTGCTCATTAAATGGAATTCGAGCGGGAACGAGATCTGGAACAAGACATGGTCTAACAATGGGAATTGTCTTGGATATGGTCTCTGGGTAAATGAAAGTAGCATCTATGCCAGCGGATCATTAAATGATAAGGCATGGATTTCTAGATGGAATGGTAGTGGAGATCTAGAATGGGATCATGAATGGGGAAGCGTTTCACTAAGCGGGTGTACTTTCAACAGTATTTGGTCAAGCGGAGGAAGCGTTTTCACATTTGGAGATTGTTTCAGCACGACATCGCTGAATCTTGACATTATAATGGTGAAATGGGACGGGATGGGGAGGGAAATTTGGAATCGAACGTGGAATGGAGGGGAAAATGATGACGGATATTCTATCACGGGTAATAGCAATTATTTGTACACTTGTGGAACTTCAAGGAATATTGCCCAAGACATGATTCTGCAAAAATGGAACAGTACTGGTTCCCCCCCGGTCGTTAATTTTACAATCGTGAATTCAACCGTGATTGAAGGGCAATCCGTGCATTTTTTATACACGGGTGCGGAGCATGTCATTCTCAAGAATTTCACCTGGAATTTCGGGGATGGTCCTGTAAATGACACGTCAAGGAACCCTTATCATCAATTTTCGAGCTCGAATAGTTTCCAGATCTCATTGACAGTAACAGATTTGGAGGATAATGTTAGAGTCTTAAAAAGATATGAATCCATCACCTTGATCTCGGACATCCTCCCTCGCGCAAGTTTTTCCTGTGATCGAACCGAGATCGTATATCGAAGTTGGATAACCTGTACGTTTAATGGGGAGTTGGGAAATAGCCCGAATAGGTTCGAATGGAATTTCGGTGAAGGATCTTCAAATTCGACGGAACAAAATCCGACTCATCAATACATGTCACCCGGTTTATACACGATTATATTGACCGTCATCGATGCGGATGGGGACATTTCTGTCTATTCAGAGGAAATCTTGGTGCAAGGTGAAACATTGTTTGGATTACCCTATGAAATCGCTGTTTTTTTAATTTTAATTTGTGGAATTCTAATTATGGGTTGCATTGTAATTGTCTTCGTAAATAAGGGGAAAAAAAAGAAACTAAAAAGAATGAAACCAAAATCGTTTGAGGACAATTATGATGCCGGCAAGTGAATATCAGAAAAAACGATCGCGTCTTATTCGCATGCTCATGATCATAACAAGCATAAATATAGTTCTTGAGTTTGCATTACCCTTGATGATGGCGATGGGATCGGGAGTTACAACAATCATTTGGGCATGGGGTATATTCAACACGAATTCAGGGATGAGTTTTGGGATAACGCCTTATTTTTTAGTAATAGTTGGTAGTCTCTTTAATGAAATCGTCACGATCATAAATTCGCGTGAAGATGTAAAATCGGACAAGTTGATCTTGAAAAGGTCTATACGAGATTCAAATATTATAAATATCGTTTTTCCCGCCATTTGGCTAGTCTTTACCTTATCTTTTGCGTTTGAACAAGCCAGACTTGGAATTCCTTTTACCATGGCGTTTTTGATTTTCCCTTCGATCTTACTTCTCGTTGTTCCCCCCATAGTCATTGTGCTTGTAATAAAAAACAAGGAGTTTTTTTATTCCGTTGTTAAAAATTCAAGCAGAAAATCAAGAATACGCGCATATATCATCGTGGGTATAATAGCCGCAACATTAAGTGTTCTTTGGTTATTTTAGGCAAGGATGATTCTCGATAATATTAAGGCGTGTATCTCACTACTATTTTGCACCTCGTTCTCGTTAATCTTCTCATCCAAAGAAAAATGTCGGTCGCAAATAGGCATCATCCACGCCCGTCTCGGCTGCCACGACCGACACGAACAGCATCGAGATTCCTTTCAAAAGCGTGTCTTTTTTCACGTTCTCAAGACCCCGGACGCGAGTTTGCTCCAGCCCGAAGCATTGCTGCCCGATCCCGATGATCCCCTCGATACACTTGCGCTGGTTGTGTCTCTTCCTTGGCACCTTGACGAAACTGGCCTGCCGCTGCGCGATGCTATTGTGAAGCCTAGCGACGCTGCGGGCGGAACGGCAGATCGGCGACCTCGCGGGCGGGCCGTGGCGGGCGTACATCGAGGCCAAGTCGGGACGGGAAGCCAGGCTGAAAGGAAACTGGGAATTCATCTTCCGCGCCGAGGACCAGGCGGACTGAAATCGGAGAAAAAATTGAAGGCGTGATGCTACTTCTTTCGAACGGCGGCGATGACGGGCGCGAAGTCCTTGATGCGCGAGCGGAGCGTGACCTCGGTGACGCCGCATGCCGTGGCGACGCGCTTCTGGGCGGTCTCCTCGTCCCGCATCTTGCACGCGAGATAAATGGCCGCCGCGATCAGGCCCTTGGGATCCTTGCCCGCCGTGTTGTTGCGGGCCTCGAAGGCCACGAGCATGCGCTCGGCGAGGTTGCACGTTTCTTGCGGCAGCGCGAGCACGCTGGTGTAGCGGGGGAGCAAGGCGGCGGCGCTGATCTTGGGGACACGCACCTTCAGCTCGCCGATGAGCACCCTGTAACAAATCCTGATGTCGCGGTCGGTTGTCTCGGGCATGTCCTTGTAGATGTCATCCACGGAACGCGGGATCTTGCTCGTCCTGCACGCCAGGTATACGCAAGCGCCCACGAAGCCGCTGATGGAGCGCCCGCGGAGCACGTTCATCTTCTGGACCTTTCGGTAATAGGTGGCCGCCGTTTCCGCCACCAACCGGGGCACCCCAAGAGCGGAACAGACGCGCTTTATCTCGGTTACTGCCATGAGAAGATTACGCTTGTCCCATGACAATCTACTGTTCCATCGAGCCGCCCGCTTCAAGCTGGGGCTCGCGTTCTTGTCGTTCGCACGCAGAACCGTGGTCCAGGCGATGTCAGACAAGGCAGTAATCGGCGAACCGTTGTGCTTGCGGCTTTCGACCTCCTCGGCCGTGTACGCCCGCTTCTCTTGCGAAAAATCGAACGCGCCCCGATCGAGCACGGCGCCACAACTCGTGCAGATCAGCTCGCCGCGGTGGGCATCCTCGACCAGCCCGGCACTGCTGCATTCCGGGCAGACATCCGCCATGTTAGACCTTGGATCGCCGACCCGGCTCGATTTCTCGTCCGACGGCACGATTCGTGCGTTCATTGGCCTCAGCAACCTTGTCGGTTCAAATGGTAATTTTTGCATAAATACTTTGCGCGAAATGTTTGTTACACTGCAACATAATTATGTTCCCCCTTGTTACCTTGACCCGGGCTTGAAATCCTCGGATTTTCCTCGTTCTGTTGATCGGATATGACAAATTGTGCGGAAGAGATAAGTGCCGAAATCGTGGCGCGACGTGAGAGGGCGAGGGTGGCGACCGTGTGGCTCGCTATCGCCTTGAGTGTCGAGATATTGGTCACGCGCGTCCTTGATTTTTCCGGTGCTGAGACAGTCTGGGCGACGGCGGGGCTCAGCATGTTGGACCTCGAGCACGACGCCTGGATTCGGCCATGGGTGTTGCAATGGTACATGGAGAGCATGCTGGCGTATGCCTTCATCATGACCCTCGTCTTGAGCTGTTTCGTCGCCTGGTTGTGGCAGGCCAAGGGGAAGCGAACTCAAAGTGCCATCGGGGCCATGCAAAAGCTCCACGGGATGACCCTCTTCTGCCTCGCCATTTTCCTCCTCGTGACCCTGAGAAATGGCCATTTCATCGTCACCTATGCCGTGGACGTCATCGCCCAGTTCGTTATGATGATCGGCTTGCTGTTCCCGTCCCGTGCAACCACGTACGACGCTAAGGAAGCAAGATTGCTCGATTGGGAGGTGCAACAGATAGATGGCTGCCTCGATGATGCCCCCGATGCCGTGGCAATCGACGATATCGAGCGGGACTTGAACGTGCTCCAGAAAAGTGCCGAGTTCGCGGGATACTCACTGTCCAAGATTTCCAACACGCGTGACCAACTCGATGCGGCCAAGGCTGCGGTTAGGATCCGCCAAGCCCTCGAACACGGCAAGGCCATGAGCATGGAGCAGTTACGATCCCTCTCCGGGCTCCCGGCGGAAAAGTTTGCATTGCTGCTCTTTGACCTGTGCAAGCGGTTCAATCTGTCCATCGCTGGCGATAAGGTGATGTTTCTCAGGGATGTTGACATGTCGACCTTCGTCCGCGACGTCGATACCTTCTTCGCGCAGTGGCGAGAGACCGAGGCAGCCAAGCTCGGCAAGGTATTATAGGGTGGCGGGCTCGTGATGCCTTGGTCGAACCACACCGGGTCAAACATTTTCGCACCGTTTTCGTTGTATTGTAAATTGTACTTACTTCGCGGTTACCTTAATCTGGGCTGGATCCTCGTCGAGCGCCGCAAGGCGGCTGACCATTATTGCCCTCCTTCTTAACATATTTCTATCCCTAAAAATATTAATATTTTCTATTATATTCTTACCAGGTGGCAGTCGTAAAGATACAGAACAAGGATAGACTCGACAAGTTAATTGCACGGCTCACGATGCGGATGGGCCGAAAGCCCACGCAGCAAGAGGTGGTCGACGTTAGCATCCGCATGGCAGATGAGCGTTTCGAGGAGTTGTTGGGTCAGTTGAACCTCGTCCCGGTTCTCGATGATGAGAAGTTCAAGAAAATTCTCGATATAGCGGATCAGTTGAGTGATGTCCCGTGGGACACGTCTGGCGCGCATTATTCTAGCAGAGAAGACGAGGAGATCTACGGGAGATAGTCATAGACATCGATGAACGTGGACGGCGAGTTTGCATGGCGATCTTCTTGGATTCGGGCTTTTATCTTGGACTTTTGCATAAACAAGACAGACACAACGATCGCGCGCGCGAATGGTTACAAAAGATAAGATCGGGTTTTTTCGGCCAGGTCTACACGTCGAATTTCGTGATGGCCGAGGCTGCAACGATCGTTGCTTCGAGGACGAAAGGAAATCCTTTGGCAATCGAGAAAACAAGGCAATTGTTCATCGGGGAACTTCAAATAGCCACGATCATCCGTGCCAGCGAGGATGATGAGAGAATCGCTTGGGATCTATTCTTGAAGCTATCAAAAACTAAGGAGTTGGTTTCTGAAGGGGGTATCGTAAGCTTCGTGGATTGTACATGCATCATCCTCTGCCAAGCGCACCGTATCGAGCATATCGCGAGCTTCGATGGTCACTTCAAGCCATGGTTAAAATATCCATAACGGGCCGTAACAACGAACTATCCATAAGATCCATGGCTAGAATATCATTAACTGGCTGTTATGACTAACCATAACTGGGCGTAACCACCATGTAATCACTCTATTAATAAACAAGAAGCACTCCCGTTCTAGTTCTACGCATAAATCGCCGTTTGCGAGATATGCGTGGATTTTCCCCCGTCTGTCGGTGAAATATGCCAGGTGGAGAAAAAAGAACGAGCACCGACGTGTTGGCGCGTTGCATCTCTCCGGGAACTGGTTCACGCGCATCGAGCACATTTCAAAAATTCCGCGCTGCCCGTTCCATTAAGAACCGCGAATCGATCGCCTCGCTCATGGCACTTTCGTGGAAGGCTCGCGAGCCCGCCATCGCGGCGCTCGCCCCCGACCTGCTCCGGGCGCTCGTGGTGCTCGAGGCACGGCATCCCGTGGCGGTCCGCGTGTTCTTCTGCGATGGCGTTATGGCCGTCGTGCGGTACCTCCGGGAGAGCACGATGGGCATGGAGCCCGGCGCGATGCACCACGTGTTCAAGATCCTCGCCAAGCACGCGATGTACGGCGAGCGCGGCCGGATGGAGGTGGCGAGCAAGGACGAGCGCATGGACATCTACCTCGAAGAGACCATGACGACGATATCGGTCAAGACCATCATCAACGCCACGCTCAAGGCCATCCGCGGCACGACCGTGGCCATCCTCGACGCCACGCCCGCGGACAAGACGTGGATATTTTTCTTCTACAGGTTCAAGGATCGAGCGAGCCCGTGCCCGCCGTGCCAATACTTAATAACGTGGGTCGACATAGCTAGCCTGGACCTCGACCCGCCCGGCGAGCTAGTCAAGCAGGTGATGACGATGGTGACGAAAGCAAAGCAAAAGGCTGCGAAGCAAATCGGCGTGCCCGGCAAGATCCTCATCCCCGTTCCGGACATCATCAAGGTGGAAGACTTGGAACGCGAGATCGAGGAAAAAAACAAGATCATCTCCGAGAAGGACAAGGCCCTCGACGAGAAGGACAAGGCCCTCGACGAGAAGGACAAGGCGATGGCTGCGCTCGCGCGGGAGAACGCCGGGCTCAAGAAGCGCCTGGGCTTGAAATGAATGCACCGGCGTATCTATTCCTTGCACGCGCTGCCCGTCGCTTCATAAGAGTGGTTCTTGTGTGAGGCTCGTTCATCTGGGCGGGTCGAACATTAGGATCGCTTTTAGGAAAAAGAGAGTCTCGGATCGCTAATAATTGCTTGAAAAACCTTGTCTACATGTGCCATTCGTCGAGATTCCTTCTCGCGTGAGAAACATTTTTTGAGCATGTTGATCGTCTCGGCCATGTTTCCGGCAACGACGTGGCATACGGCCTCAACGTAGTCAAGCATCGGCCCATCCATCCCACTCGCCCGCGCCGCCTTTATAAAGTCTCGGCCACGATCGATCTCGGGTGTCGATTTATAGAGGCACAGTTTCGCTTGAAGTATCTTGGTTGCAAGGTGATCGGGGAACGTCTGGGCAAGGTCAGACACCACTTTCGTTGCCTCAAAAAAGTCCCCGGCGAGGATCAACACCTCGGCAAGCGTTTCTCGGATGTCCGCGATCCACGGGTTGATTTCCAGTGCTCGTTTGCATGACGAGATAGCATTCTTGAAGTCGCCCTTGAGCATCATAACGTTAGCTCGCTGGAGCCACGAATCATATATAAAAGGATTGCGCATGACGAATGTCTCAGAAAGCTCATCTCTTGCATCGAGATCGTCGATGGATTTCAATATGTTATTCACAGTGTAGAAATCATCGACAGTGAAGTCAACTAGGGGATTCTTCGTTAACTTGACCTTAACCACTTCTATTGTCCCAAGAGGTGCTCGCTGCTCGGCGCGGATCGCGAGAAAGACCGCGGGCATGTACTCTGGAAATCGTTCAGCAACTTGCCAGAAAGCATTCCGTGCATCGATGAACCGGCCCGCGACGAGACCCCGAATCCCGGGACCGAGATAGCCTTCCGGAGCACCCGGATCTATCTTTACGGCTATTTCAAAATGACGGAATGCATCATCGAATCGTTCATACCATAGATAATACATGGCGGCCCGAACATGAGCTACATCGCAAGCCGGGTTTGCTTCGCAGAAGCGTTCAAGCAGCGCGAAACCTTCCGCAGCTTTTCCCTTTATAACAGATTGTATACATAATGCATGGGCAGCGCCGAGAAAATCGGGATTCTTGTTCAAGATCAGTTGCCAATTCTTGGCCGCGGCCTCGTCTTCGCCAACATTATGCTGGATCCAGGCCATTGAATCGAGTAACCACTTGTTTTCAGGCTCCATCGATAAGCCGCTTTGCGCGAGTTTCTTCGCCCGCGGAAAATCACCAATATAATAGAGATGGGTGAGGCTTTTCAAGAGGTCGGGCACGGTCACTTTAATCGCTTCGGCTTGAACTCTTACTCGTCCAGCGGATGCGGTATCACCTCCACGTTCGTGCAAGCATCCGAGCAACTCCAACCCGGCTTGGGAATTCGCGTTGAATTGTAAGAGCCGGTCCAGGAGGAGCATTGCTTTCTCCCGGTTTCCTTCGATCTCGGCCGTGGCTGCAGCATAGCAGAACGCGTCTGGATTCCGGGAATCAAGCTGTAAAACACGATCCAGCACGGTTCGCGCTGCGGCGAAATCTCTCGCGTTGAAGAGCATTGTCCCGAGAATGAACAGCTCTTCCTTGTCCGTTACATCCAAGGCCACGCATCGTTGTCTTGCGCGGATTGCCTCCGCATGGTGGAATGTCGTGCTCAAAGCCAGGCTAAGAGCCGACCACGCGTATTTTTTGCGAGGATCGATAGCCGTGGCAGCACGGAGATAAGGCAATGCCCTCGTTTGGTCGTTTTTCTGCCCCAAGAAAGCACCCATAAGGATATTAGCATATAACATGTGCGGATGGTAATCGATGGCGCGCTGGCACCACGTGAGTGCCTCGTCTATCCGCTTCGCGTCATACAATGCCAATATGAGCCGGCGAAGGACGTCGTCGTTCTTAGGGAATAGATCGATGGTTTCGAGGTATCTTGCCACCACCGTGTTGTAATCCCGCCTTGCTTCAGCGTTCTCGGCCGCGATGATGTGCATGTCGTATTGAAAATCGACGTGTGCTGCATATTTCCTAATGATGGGCCCGAATCCATTCATAAACGCCCGGGCTGCCGCGCGTTCGCTCGTGTCCCTTTCCCCGTTACGATGCTTGGACAATAGCAAGTTCAGGGTCATGAAGGGAAACATTGTGCCGGTCAAGTATTTCGGCTCGACTTCCACACGGCAGATGAACGTGTCGACCACGACATTATCATAGAGGTTCTCTATACCTGATCTGAAAAACACGTGGATGGCCGTTATGTTTTTTAGCGGCAATGTTCGCTCGTGCACTAATTCACCTCTGGAGTCCACTTTTTGTATCAAAATCGTATCCGCTGGACCGTCGACAGTGATGCATTTCAACGCGCCGTCCCGCAACGCCAGCCAGATCGTGAATGATAGCACGATACCGCCGAGAAGTACGAGAATGAACTGAAAGAACCCGAGGAAGAGAACGAGGATGATCGGGAAGACGATGGTGAGCAAAACGACTATCCCCGTGGCGATGGCTGCCAGTATCGCGAATATTTTCCCTAAATTTCTGTCATATCCTCGCATCTCGTAATGACGCAATACCAACCGGATGCAGTCCGGCCCGCACGCTTCAAATTGCATATTCGTCGATTCCCTTTAGCAGTTTATCCTCGCCTGGCAGATTCTAGAAACGGGGCTTTACACCGCTTAGCATATTTGCAGAGCAATGTGTGTTCTCTTTCCAGAATTAAAAAGCCTTCTGAAGGGATAGGGGGTAAGGATTTATCCGATTTTCCTGATGATAATGGTGCGCCTGGGTCGGCGTATAATAATCGATGAATGTATTAATTTTCCCCTCGAGCCGCTCGATCTCATTCAGAAGCAGCACCGCTCCGCGATCGCGCGATTTAGAAATTCCGCGCTGCCCGTTCCATTAAGAACCGCGAATCGATCGCCTCGCTCATGGCACTTTCGTGGAAGGCTCGCGAGCCCGCCATCGCGGCGCTCGCCCCCGACCTGCTCCGGGCGCTCGTGGTGCTCGAGGCACGGCATCCCGTGGCGGTCCGCGTGTTCTTC
>JAUQYZ010000067.1 GCA_030587475.1 Candidatus Sigynarchaeum calidifontis | reverse complement strand
GACGTGAATTTCTTCCTCTAGCCCATTGCGCTAACATCATCAGATTTGAAACCATACACGGCTCGAATTTATCGTAGTGTAAAATAAATTCATTACTATACGGGCATACAATGGTGTATCTGGGGCGGGGGCGAATATTTATGATGGCAAAGAATTATCAACCTTGTAGTTGAGACACGTAGGGATACGCCTTGTTGATTCGGTAAAAGCCTTTGTTGGGAAAGCATATAAGGGATATCTTTGAAAGTCCAGTCTAATTTACGAAATCTCGAATGTTGTGCAGATCGGGCGACAGCGACGGGCTGAAGATAACCTTCCCGCCCGGGCCCTCGACCAGGAAGTCCTCGTAAAAAAAAATCGAATCCTGCCGGCTTGCCGGGTCGGCGCCCAGGTCTATCTCCAGGCGGTTGAACAGGGCCTGGTGGAGCCTGGCGTGCGCCTCGAGGAGCGCGTCGTAGACCGAGGCCCCGGTTGCCAGCGGCGCCAGCTCCGCCTCGATGCGGGGGATCGCGCTCGCGGCGGCCTCGCTGGCGAAGAGCTTGATGAGGACGAGCACCTCCCTGGCCCCGGCGATCTCCATCCGCCCGGCGATGGCGGAGACTTGCCCGCCGGGCGCGACGACGTGCCCCACGCCCCCGAACTGGC
Organism: Candidatus Sigynarchaeum calidifontis; assembly: GCA_030587475.1. GTDB lineage: Archaea > Asgardarchaeota > Lokiarchaeia > Sigyniarchaeales > Sigyniarchaeaceae > Sigyniarchaeum > Sigyniarchaeum tengchongense. The sequence continues at coordinate 15,106 of JAUQYZ010000067.1, read as the reverse complement.
CGCCGCTCTTGTAGGTGCCCGTGACGTGGAACCAGCCCGGCTCCGTCGTGACCTCGAACGTGATCGGGACATCGTCCCACGTTTACCGCTTGTCCTTGGTATGCGCGTTCTGCTCGACGAGCGGGCATTTCTCGGCCGACAGCTTGCATCCCACGCTTCCCGAATCACACGAGATCCGCATGCAGAACAGGTCGGCGTCTCGGGACACGAAGCACCGGCGCGTGTACCTGGCCCGCCCCTCCATCCACGAGACCCGCGCCTCGCCCGGGGCCATGTCGAGCTCCCGCCGGTACCCCGTGAACGGCGCCGACGGCTCCATGTCGACCCGCACGTTGAACGCCGGGTGATAGTTGTCCTCGTGCACCTTGTTCGCGTCGTATCCCTTTTCCTTGAGCATGAAGTCGAGGAACATGTCCGAGAACGATCATTCGCCGTTCGCGAGCATCCCGCGCAGCTCGGGCACCGTGCCGCTGATGTCGGGAAGCTCTGGCTTCTCGTGGTAAATCCAGAGGCTCTCGTGGTTCAAGACGATGGTCTCGTGGCAGATGTTCCCGTAGACGAGGGCACCGGTGCTGCCGTTCCCGATGGGAATCGCGTCCTCCCACCGGGTCGCCGGCTGGATGCAGTGCAAGGTCGCGGGCGCGGTCATGGTCCTCAGCACTTGCAAGGTGCCACCGAATGGATTAAGTCACTTGCGGTCGATGGTCACGCATGAACAAGCAGATGAACGGGCAAGAGCGTTTTTTCGCGGCGCTCGTGCGGGAACCCGTCGACAAGCTGGCGTGCCACTGGCATGGCCCCGAGCCTGCCGGGCTCTATGCCAAGCAGCTGAACGCCTTCCTCGACCTGGACGACAACCCCGAGCTCGAGCAGTGCTTCGAGATATCGCCCATCGGCGACCTCACCTTGACGAACTGGTACTCGCGGGGCACGTCCACGGACATCGGCATCGGCGCTGGCGGCGTCCCGTTCCCGACGGTGTACTACAACAGGAAAAAAGACTGGTTTTTCACCAAGGAGGAGGCGAAGTCGCTGCCCGAGGAGGACCGGAACTTCACGATCACGATGACGGGGGGCATACGGCAGCACGGCTACCAGCTCGGCAAGCCGGGCGAGCGACCCGCGAAATACTGGTGGGAGATCGGCAAGTTTTTCGACCGGGACGACGCGGTGGAGCGCTTCGAGGCGTTCTACAACGAGTTCGGCCACCCGTGGGACTGCGAGCTTGATCCCGGGGCTGACTCGATCAAGGGCGCGCGGGAACGCATCAAGCAATTCAAGGAGTACGGCTTCCCGCACGCGGTCGAGGGCCACGCGCCCTTCCACTTCGAGGCGATCTGGTACGGCTTCGGTGCCCGGGGGTTTGCAAAGCTCAGCCGGTCCAACCCGAGGTTCATGCACGACGTGTGCAAGAAGTTCGAGAAGGTGTGTCTCGTGACCGAACAGATGGCGCTCGAGGCCGGCCACCAGATCATCTCGACCGGCGACGACCTCGGCCAGAAAGACCGCTCGCTGGTCTCGCCGAAGGTGTACCACGAGTTCTTTTTCCCCGCCTTGAAGGCGCGCTGCGACCTCGCCCACAAGCACGGCGCCGCGATCTGGATGCACTCGTGCGGCTTCATGGAGGAGCTGCTCGACGAGTTCCTCGCGGCGGGGCTCGATGGCCTCCAGAGCCTGGAGGTTCCCGCGGGCAACGACCTCGCCCGGATCCGCGCCAAGGTGCGCGACAAGATGTGCCTCATCGGCGGGATCGACAGCTCGCGGGTCATGACGTTCGGCACGCCTGCCGAGTGCGACGCGCACGTCCGGGAGCAGATCAAGAAGGCCACGACGCTCGACGGCGCGCCGATGGACACGGCGTACATCCCCGGCCCCGCCCACGACCTGCTCGACACGCCCCTGGCCAACGTCCAGGCCGTCATCAAGGCGATCGCCAAGTACGGCAAGTGCCCGATAAAAACATGAACTGGACCGATCCGCCGGATCATTCCATGCCTTTCCCTTCCTTGATGGATTCACCCGGCTTGGCCGCCAGCTTCTTGGATATGCTGTGGCGGATGCCATAGGACACGCCAGCCAGGCCGACCACGAGCACGGCGACCAGGTACGAGACGTAGATGATGACGATGTTTTCGAGCGTGAAAAACGACGGGTCGATCCAGAAAAACGCGACGACCGACAGGAGAATGCCATAGAGCGCGATGGAAAAATAATTCCCGACCCATTGCTCCCGGGTCGTCTTCGTGAAGAAGGTCTTGAAGTCCTTGAAGAACTCGAGCAGATAGACCCGGGGCGGCTTCTCGCCCTCGACCGGTCCATGAGCAGGTTTCTCTGCCCCCACCTTCGCCCTCGCGCTCTTGAAGTCGTTGATCTGGCGCTCGATGAGCAGCTCGACGCTCTGGACGAACGGGATGGCGGCGTCGATGGGATGCTTGTTATGCAGCTTGATCGTGCGCTTGGATGCCCGGATGCCGAGATCCGTGAGCTGAATGAGCATCTTGACGAGGGGCTTGGATGGCCCCGAGAGTGTATATACCTTGAGGAAGATCAAAAAACCAAAGTTATCCCATCCGCCGAAATACGCGTAGAGGAAGAAATACAAGATGAGGGACGTGAACACGGCGAAGAGCAGCGTGATGAGGATGGCAAAGATCTGCCCCCACTCGGCGGCGATGGACGGCGCCGCGCCCGCGTCGAACAGGCTCACGACGTTGAAGACCATGGACTCGCTCGCGGGCTGGAGGTAGGGAATGTGCACGAAGAAGAGCCAGCTCAGGCTGATGGGGAGGATGGCCAGGGCGGACAGCGCGGGGGCGACCAGGCCTTGCCAGCCGGGAATCTTGACGTGGAACGAGTGCAGCTCGCAGAATATCCACCGGATGAACAAGTACGCGAGGAACGAGCCGATCCCCGCGAACGTGTAGAGCATGACGATGCCGTTCAGCCCCTGGTCTTGCCAGCGAAGGACGCCGAGGTTGAACCACAGCCAGAGAGTTCCCGACAGCGTGCCCGCGAGCTCGTAGAGGGTCTTCGCCGTCGGGTGGTCCGTGCCCACGATGATGTCGTCGAACTTCTCTTGCTGGCACTCGATGATCTTCCAACAAAGCATCGGGAGGATGAATGGGACAGCCAGGAGGTACTGCTCGGCCACTTGCAACCGGAGCAACGCTCCCATGAGCACCGGCAGGTAGACACCGAGCAGCGCCAGGAACATGACCATGAGCATGAACATCCACTTGTACGCGTTAGCGAAATAGTACTGCGCGAGCTCGGTCTTCTTGTTCAGGTAGGCCTCGGCCATGGCCGCCTTGAGGTTGAGCCACTTGCCGACCATGACGATGCCGCTCAGCAGGTCCGACACGCCCGCTATCGTGTTCCAATGTTGATATTGGGGAAGGAGGGTGATCCACATGAGCAGGTGCACGAACGACAAGGCGGCGCCGATCAGGCCCGGTATGGACAGCTGGAAGCCCCACCAGAGCGACGTCTTGACGATGCTCGCGTCGATGTGGTCGCGCTTGAAGCAGTCCCTTGCAGAAATGCCCATGGGCTTCATGACCCGGCTGAAGAAATACATGCCCACGGCCATGCTGATGAAATCGTCCACGTACTTGCCGAGAGCCGCGCCGAGCGCGCAGCCCATGAGGTCGCCCATGGGCACGTAATTCTGGCCGATCCAGCGGAACGTGAGGATGAAGATGATCTGCGTGGCGAACTCGAACACGCGGCCGCCGAGAAACTCGAGGATGTTGTCATACTTGAACTGTTGCAGACCCCGCAGCGCCTCGTGAAAATAGCCCAGCATCCCCGGGTATTGTTTCTGGCAGATTATAAGAAAGAGCCACGCCAGGTATTCCATGCTGGAGCCGCGAAGCGTGTACAGCACCATCATGGACACGAACGTGACCTGGACGAGCCCCGTGGTCATTTGATAAACTATATAGAACTGAAGGAAGCCAAGCATCTTTTTTGGATCCTTTATGCGATATTCCCCGATGAACCGCTCGAGCCCGTACCTCGTGCCGATGTCAAAGTAGAAATAAACCATCGCAAAGAACCGCTCGGCGATGCCGATGTAGCCGGTGGCGGACGGGTAGGGCACGAAGATCAAGATGTAGAGCGGCAACAACAGCGCCCCGACGAAGAAGCCGACGATCTCGATGCCCCAGTCGTAGAAGAAGCCCCCGAGAACGCGCTGGTAACCGATGGTATCCCAGCCCTTCACGTTTGAAACCGAGGCCTTGATCTTGGAAAACTCGTCCTTGGAAAGGTCCGGGTTGTCCTTCTCGTACTTGTCCCAGTCGATCTTTTGCCCCTTGAACAAGTCCAGCGCGGCCTGGGTGAATGCTTCTTGATCCCCCAGCTGGCCGAGGGCTACCTTGACGGATCGCGACATCGGGATGGCCTCGCTCGATGCTTGCGGGCGTTGGTCCTTTAAGGTTCAGCCCGGAGAATTATAAAGGTGACACCAGGACGGGGCGATGGCCCCGGTCGCCCTTTTCGATGTCAGGAAAGGCCGAGCAGGTCGACGAGGACGACCCCGGCTATCTCGAGCACGACGACAGCGGCGCACAAGGTGCCGAGGAGCACGAGGCTCGCTTTCACCCGCCTCGTTTGAGATGCGAACGTCGTGTTGGTGGAACCCCGAAGCCACGACACCGGGTACAGCATGGCAAGCGGGTTCTCCTTGTGCTTGATGCCGCGATAGAGGAGGAGCACGAGGAGCAGCGGCGAGTAGGTCGCCCACTCGACGATCACCCGCGCGGCATAAATGGCAGGCGAGGCGCCGAAGATGCAGTCGAGGTGGAACGACTGGCCCCACAGCGGCCAGAAATAGACGTGCGCGGGCGCCCCGGCGCACGTCCCGCCGTAAAAGGTGAAGACATCGAGGAGCAAGTGGCTGGACACGCCGGCGACCGCCAGCACGAGCAACCTGCCAAGGGGCAACCGCGCCTCGCGCAGGAACGGGAACCCGATTGCGTAAACGATCCCCGTGAACGCCGCTGCCAGCGCCAGCGCGGCGATGATCGTGTGCGTCGCCTGCGCGTGCGGGAGACCGATGCTGCTATCGATGTCGGGGAGGATGGCCGCGATGGCGGCGAACACGGCCGGGAACGAGTCGTGCTTGTACCTGGCGGCTCCTTGCCCCGGCCCGAACAGCCGGGCGAGGAAGTACCCCGTGACCAGGTGCGTGATGCCGTTCACGACGCGCCACCTCGGTTAGAAAGCCTGGATGAAATCCGGCGGGTGGTACCGCTTCCCGTGCCCCGTGCGGCCGAAGCTGTCCTTGAAATACACCTGGTTCTCCAGTCCCCATGCCCGAAGCTCGCACGCGTCGCCGTCAACGTGCACGTGCGCGAAGCCCGGCTCGAGGATGCCGTACTCGTAGGATGACCGCACCACCGCGTCGTTCCTCGGGCCTGCCGCGTTCCCGCCGAGGATGCCATCCCGCTCCGGCACGTAGGTGCGCCCCTTCCACAGGTACGGGGACGGCGGGACGTGATACGGGTCGCGCATGTCCAGGTTCGCCTCGGCCCCGTTCCCGACGAGGCAGTAGTGGGTCCCGCCCCATTGCGTGTCCCGGCCCGTCCAATACACCTCGAAGAGGTGGTCGTGCCCGTAGAACACGGCGTCGACCTGGTACTCGTTGAACATGTCCAGGTAGGCGAGCTCGTAGATGTGCAGGCTGCCCGTGTCGCCCGTCGAGTACACGGGATGGTGCATGAAGACGAACACCCACGAGTCCTTCCTGGCGCGCGTGGCGAGCTCGTGCTCGAGCCAGTCGAGCTGCACGTCGGACACGACGCCTTGCGTGGCCGCCGCCTGGCCCGCGTTCGTGGAGTCCAGCACGATGCACGCGACGTTCCCGTACTGGAACGAGTAGTAGGCACCGTTGGCGCGGTCGTGGTACGGGTGCCGGAACGTGTCCAGGAACCGGGCATAGGTCTCGGGGTGATCGGTGTCGTGGTTCCCCGTCGCGTTCATGAACGGCACGCGGGTGCACCACGGGTCGATCTGGTAAAATAGCTCGTTCCATGCCTCGTCGACGCCCCCGTGGTAGACGGGATCCCCGCAACTCACGAGGAACCGCGATGCCGGGACGTTTTTTTCCATGCTGTTCAGCAACTTGCGCACGTTCATGTCCCGGGCGTGCATGTCCCCCGCCACGCAAAAGTCGAAGGGAGCCCTCGTCCCGTCGGGCGGGCCCGTCGTGAACGAGTACACGGGCGGGTCGGGCGCCGCCAGGTCCTCCGGGCGCGAGATCCGGTAATAATACGTCGTGCTTGGCTCCAGGCCATCGAGCAAGAACGAGTGCGCGCGGGACGGCGCGTCCACGATGCTTTGCTCCTTCTTGCTGGCACAATCACGGGTCTTGCCGAACGCGATCCATCTCTCCGTAGAATAAAACTTGGACTGCCACGTCACGCGCATGCAAGTCGACGCGGGGCCGTCGAACGACAGGTAGGGGCCCCAGCGCTGGTACCGGGCTGGACCTTGTCCTTTCCAGGAGAAATCAAGCTTCATAGAGGGATGTCGGGCTTATACTTTATAGAGCTGCCGGGGACGAAAATGAAAAAAGAGGGCATCAAGCAAGCCGACAGCTTTGCTGCCGCGGATGATTGTCACCGCGTTTAGCGTGTTGTATAAGCACGCATCGACAAGTGCTTGGAGCTTGTCTATTCTTGCGAACGTGCTCAAGCAGTCCGCGCCTGGTACTCGATCGCCGCGATTTCCTCGATGCTCACTATGGCGTCGTAGAAGGATTCTTCCACGAGCTTGATCAGCACGATGAATTTACCGCTGGTCTGGACCATCCCGCTAATGCATTGACGTGACTTCAATATGATGTCTACGGCCTTGTTTTCCTTCTTGATCTGGAAAAGAAAATTCGTGGAACGTGTCGCCCTTTAATTGAAGCAAGGGAAGGCTATAATCCAGCCCCGGTTAATACGGAGCCTCAAATAATCTTGCTCCGGATCAAATGAATATCGTTAAAACGCGGATATTAACCGCGAACACCAGTTTTCCTTGACGAAAAGGTAAAATGGAAGCCAGGAGGCGATTTTTGCCTAGAAATAGTTAAATGGATTTCGAAAGCTTTAAAAGCCCATGTTGTTGTAACAAAATAAAAAATCCAGAAACAGATTTTGGGCTTCGGGATCGCGTTGGAATCATAGCAATACAACGAGGAGATCAAAGACTCTTGAACTCGAATAACGGGGAAGCCACCAGCGAGGACGCCATCAAGTGCCCGGAATGTGGCAGCACCGCGATTCACATGGATCCCTCGCGCGGCGAGCGCATCTGCCAGGCATGTGGTCTCGTGGTCGAGGAGAAGTCGGTCGACTCGGGCCCCGAGTGGCGCGCCTTCAACTCGGTCGAGGAGAAGAACCGCTCCCGCACGGGCAGCCCGTCGACATTAACCGTCCACGACAAGGGCCTCTCGACCATGATCGACTGGCGGGACCGCGACGCGCACGGAAACAAGCTAGATCCTGCCATGCGTGCAAAAATCTACCGCATCCGGAAGTGGCAGATCCGCACCCGCGTGCACTCGTCCATCGACCGCAACCTCGCCCATGCCATGAGCGAGCTCGACCGGCTCTCGTCGCAGCTCGTCATCCCTCGTGGGGTGAAAGAGGCGGCGGCCATGTACTACCGGAAGGCGATCGACAAGAAGCTCATCCGGGGCCGCTCGATCGAGGCCATGGTCGGCGCGTCCATCTACGCCGCGTGCCGCAGCCGGAAGATACCCCGGACGCTCGACGAGATCGCCAAGTATTCCCGCATCAGGAAGAAAGAGCTCGGCCGCTGCTACAGGCTCATCTTGCGCGAACTCGCCATCAAGATCCCTCAAGCGTCGCCCGTCGACTTCATCACGCGCTTCGGCGCCGAGCTCCACGTCTCGGGTATCGCCCAGCGCCGCGCCATCGATATCCTCGAAAGCGCCAAGAAGGGTGGCATCACGATCGGCAAGGATCCCACGGGTCTCGCCGCGGCGGCACTCTACATCTCCACGCTCAAGGAGGGCGAGCGCCGCACCCAGCGCGAGATCGCCGAGATCGCCCACGTCACCGAGGTCACGGTCCGCAACCGGTACAAGGAACTCGCCGATTACCTCAAGATCAACGTGTCGCTGTGATCGCGGATGCGTGCCGGCTACTTGCCTCCTGATTCCATTTCCAAGTTCACCCATGACGGCTTTTGCATCAACGACGATGGGAAGGAGGTGGAGATAAAGTACGCGGACCTCGTCCGGGTAACGATCGAGACGACCGACCAGGGTCCATGGCTCCCGGACTGCTTCTGGGTCGTGAAGAGCGCGTCCGGGCGGGAGGTCATCATCGAGAACGACGACCCGGATGCCATGATCTTGCTCGGCGCCTTGCAGAAAGCCTTGCCGGGCTTCGACAACGGCGCGGTCATCAAGGCCATGTCATCGACGGACCACGCGACGTTCCTCGCATGGGAAAAGGAAAAGGGGAGCACGGGCACTAAATAAAATGGCGTGGAAGTGGTACTGTGGCCCGTGGTTAGCTCAGATGATCGTCTCGAGCGTGAACGTGATGCGGCCGAGCCGCTCTTGCAATTTCTGGTAGGATCCCGCGACGGCGTACAGGAGCAAGTAGAGGGTCTCCACGGCCGTGTCGACCCGCCGGATCATGATCGAGTGGTCCTCGATCTCGACGATGGCAGACTGGTGCTGGTCCATCTTGTTGTGCACGATCGTGCGCTGCCAGTCGAGAAGCAAGACGATAGACCTGGATGCGACTTCGACGATCCCCTCCATGTCCTCGCCAGGGAGCTGCCGCAATGTCTTGGCGAGGATGGTACCTTTCTGGTCGATCAGCATGGCGATGCCGATCTCCCCGTTATCGGCGACGAGCTTGTCGAGAAAGTTTTGCATGCTCTGGACCCGGGGCACGACGTTGAACCAGACCTTGTTGAAGGCCACGAAGGTGCCCCACTCGTCCTTGACAGACGTGCGGAACCCGTCCTCCAGATCGAGGCCATGCTTCTTGGCGATATCATCGAACTTGTCCTTGAGGGCATCGTATTCCACTTGCGTGCGGGTTTTCACGTCCTTGTAGTCCTCCAAGTACAGGCCATCGAACTTGTGGAGGAACAGGTAGAGTTTCGGCTTGAGATTGAGCTGGTTGATACTCGCCAGCGCCTTGTCGAAGTAGTCCAGCGCTAGATCGTACCGGTCGCGGTCTTGTAAGTCGATCACGTAGATCAGGACGTCGGTGCCTTCGAAGTACGCGATGCCCCCCTTTTCGACGTATTTTTTCCGGTACTTCTGCTGCCCGCCAAGGTCGTGGATCAAGACTTGCTGGCCAAGGATCACGATTTCCGACCTGTCGACGCTTTTCGTGGGAACGGTGGCCAGCGCGTCGGTCATTTTTTTCACGACGAGGTTCACGATGCTCGTTTTTCCCGCGTTATCAAGCCCGACGAGCAATATCTTCTTCGGCTTGGCTTCCTCTTTATACGTGCTGCTGGACATGGTGTTCGCGATCCCGGCTGGTGCTTTCGTCATGCATTAGTAACTCGCCGACCCTTTGTAAATGCTATCGCTCTCGATTGTCTTCGTCGGGAAGGATCAAGGTCATGTTGGTAATGCTTGCTCACCAATCCCTTATGATCGTCCGCGCGTTACCACTTAAGTTCAAGGGTCCAGGGGGTTGATGATCTCGGTCACCATCGCCCTTCTTACAAAATTGGAACACGATCCAGCGCCAGACAGCACGCCGGGGGATAAAGTTCTTATGCGGATGGTATTTATAAATATTGGCGTGAGTATGATGCTGTCGCCCCAGTCCGAGACTCGAATGGGCGAGTCGTTGACGATCCCAGCGACGAGTTGACTCCGCCATTAATCACTTTTTTAGGAGATCTTGTAATGACTGCCCGCTTCAACATCGGCACCTCCGGCTGGTCGTACGACGAGTGGGCGGGGCCCGTGTACCCGCCGGGCATCAAGGCAGCGAAGCAGTTCGATTTCTACTCGCGTCTATTCGATACCGTCGAGATCAACAGCAGCTTTTACAACATCCCTGGGGACATCGCCGTGCAGAGCTGGGCGAAAAAGGCTCCCGAGGGCTTCACGTTCGCGGCCAAGATCTACAAGGGCATCACGCACGAGGCCAAGCTCGACTTCCGCAAGATGGGCAACTTGCTCAACGCGTACATGAACCGCATGCGCCCGCTCGACCCCAAGATCCACTCTTACCTGCTCCAGCTGCCCCCGTCGTTCTCGAAAGACGTCCCGCAGCACCTCGCCGACCTGGGCAAGTTTTTTGCCTTCTGGGCGCGCAACTGGCCCCCCGAGAAGCTCGTCGTCGAGTTCCGCAACAAGTCGTGGTTCAACGATGACACGTACCAGCTCCTCAAGCAACACGAGGCGACCTACTGCATCGTAGTCGAGCCGGAGCTGCCGCAGAACCAGGTCGTTACTTACCCGAGGAAAAGCTACGTGCGGTTCCACGGCTTCGGCACGAGCCCTATGTTCAATTACAACTTCGCGCCGGACGAGCTCGAGGAATGGTCGGGCAAGCTTAAGGCGCTCGCGGGCAAGGTCGACGGCGACGTGCACGTCTACTTCAACAACCATTTCAGCGGGTACGCCGTGCAGAACGCCCGGACGCTCATGGACTTCCTCGACGTCCTGCATCCAGACCTGGTCAAGCTCCAGCGCCAGTTCTCGCCGCAGAAAGGGCAGATTGCCCTCGACGCGTTCGCGCCGGGAAAGAAGATCGGCTAGGCCGGACCGCCGGCATCGCGTGGAACGGCAGGCTCATTCCGCGCCCTTTCCAGCCTTGCGTGCCCCGTGCCGCGTGCTCACCGCCACGCCCCGCTTGAGATAACGCATGTCTCGGCCCGAGATGACGGCCTTACCGACCGCGAGCACTTCCCGCTTGCCGTCGCACACGTAGAGCTCTTGCGCGGGCCGGATCGCTGGCGACGGGTCCACGACGTGCTTGGCGAAGACGTTTTTCCCGTCCTTGATGAACTCGGCGATGTCGTCGAGCACAGTGATGCCGTTGACCATCGCGTCCTGCTCGAGGCCGTTGAGGATCCTAGCGCCCGGGATGGACAGGCTGAAGAATCCCTCCTCGGGCCGCAGCACGAGGACGAGGTCGCCGTCGAGGTACACGAAGCGGATCTTGCCCGTGTTTTTCGAGCGTTCGATGCCGATCCTCGCCCGGTTGTCGTGCAAGAACGTGGCCACGTGCTTGCCGAACTGCTTCGCGGCGATCGCTTCGATCATGCGCGCGTCGACGGGGGTCACGTGTTCCACGTGCATCACGGGTCTCGGTTTAAGTATTGCAAGATGCAGAGGAATGAAAAGGAAAAAAAGGTTGCGAGTTGAAAGGGCGCGCTCACTCGGAGGCCTTGTCGACCTTCATGGCCTTTTCCTTGCGCAAGTTCTTGAAGTAGTCGAAGTCCTTGGCCTCGATGATGACCTCCTTTTCCTTGAGCGACTTCTTGAGCTCGTCGATCTTGACCTTGAGGGCGACCTTCTCGTCCTCGGCGGCCTTTAACTGCGCGTCCTTCTTGGCGACTGCCTCCTTCTCGTCCTTGAGCTGCGAGGCAAGCTTGGCCTTCTCGCTCTCGAGTCCAGAGATGGTGTTGGCAAGGTCGCCGATCTTTTTCTCGAGTTCCGCGCGGATCGCGTCCTTCTCCGAGTAGAGCTGCTTGATCTCCTTGTCCTTGATGTCGCCCGTTGCGAGCAAGGCGGCCTTGACGCCCTCGATCTCGCCCCGGAGCTCGCCGACCTTCGCCTCCTTCTCGGAGATCACGCCGAGGAGCCGCTTGATCTCCGCATCCGCCTCCTCCTTGCGCAGTTCTGCTTCTTTTATACGCTCTTCACTTTTATTTATGCTCTCGGTAAAAATCTGTTGCTCCCGCGTCAGCACCTCGACTTCTTTCTTGAGATCGGCCTTCTCGTCCTTGAGGGCGGAGATCTCCTTGTGTCGATCGAGCAAGTCGTTTTCCAGTTGCTTGACTCGTGGTTCAAGGCTTGCGATCTTCTCCTCGAGTCCTTTTTTCTCGATGGCGACCTTATCGGCCGCGGCTTTGAGCTCGACAATCGTCTTCTGGTCATTTTCCATCTTTGACTTGAGCTCGAGCAGTAACGTGCCGATGACCTTGTGTTCCCGATCTGGTTTGGCCTTTATGAGGTCCCAGTCCATGGATTCGTGCACCTTTCTAGTGTGTTTTCACGTTTCGCGGATTTACCATCCGCGGGAATTTTTAAAGCGCTGCGAATTCCCACAGAACACGTGTTACACGACTCAACCGGCACTTATATAAATTCACAAGTATCCGCCTGGTTTGCCGCCAGCGCGACGCCGGGACGTTTTTGCCCGTTTAGGATCGCACGGGTGATTAAACGATCGCGAATCATTTCCGGAAGGATATACATGTCTTGATCATCTCCAGGAAACGGAGCACGGCATGGACCGCGATCTGGCGAATAAAAAGGAGTTTCACGAACCTTGTACGGCCGTGCAAGAGAGCGCGATCTCCACGTGCAGTCAGAACGCTCGATCATCCATCGATCAATGCTATTACGCGTGCCAGGGGCCTTATAGAAAAGCTTCTCCCCTCGTCGTGAGCGAACCTGACCAGGACCAGGAAATACAAGAGGAAAAATGAGGATTGCTTTGAAAGCTGCCGGTGAACGTTCACGAGAACATCGTCGTCGATGAGGTACTCTTGAATCCTTGGCTCAAGACCTTGTTAACGGCCTTCTCGAAGTCCTTGAACGTGACCGTGTCCCGCAAGTCCCGCAGCGCGAACATGCCTGCCTCGGTGCAGATCGCCTTGATATCGGCGCCGGTCGTCTTGTCCGCGAGCTGGACGAGCTTGGGGATCTTTGCCTTGACTTCGGGGTCGACGTGCATGCCGCGCATGTGGATCTGGAAGATTTCCTTGCGATCTTCCATCGTCGGTTCGCCGAACTCGATGAGCCGGTCAAACCTGCCGGGGCGCAGTAGTGCTGGGTCGAGGATGTCGGGGCGGTTGGTCGCCGCCATAATGCGTATATTGCCGCGTGGCGAGAAGCCATCCAATTCCGAGAGCAACTGCATCAGCGTGCGCTGGACCTCGCGATCGCCAGATGTTGCAACCTCGAGGCGACGGCTCCCGATCGCGTCGAGCTCGTCGATGAAGATGATCGCTTGATCCTTCTCCTTCGCCATCGCGAAGATCTCGCGCACGAGCCTGGCGCCCTCGCCGATGAACTTCTGCACCAGCTCCGAGCTGATGATCTTGATGAAACACGCCTTCGTCTCGTGGGCCACCGCCCTCGCGAGCAGCGTCTTGCCCGTCCCGGGCGGGCCAAACAGGAGCACGCCCTTGGGCGGGGTGATCCCGACCCTCTCGAACAGCTCGGGGCTCGTGAGTGGCAGCTCGACGGTCTCCCGGATCTCTCGGATTTGCTCTTGCAAGCCGCCGATGTCCTCGTAACTGACGTCGGGCTGCTCCTCGATCTCCATGCCGCGCACGAATGGATCCTTGGAGCTTGGCAAAGTCTCGACGACCGCCATCGTCCGTTGGTTGAGTGCCACGCGGCAGCCCGGCTTCAATTCGTCTTTCGTGAGCTTGGAACTCGAGTTGACCACGAACTGGGGGCCAGCACTCGATTTCACGATGAGCCGGCCGTCGTCGAGGGTCTCGATGAGCGACGCGCTGATCAAGGGAGGCTGGCGCAAGCGGTCGAGCTCGTTTCGCAAGCTATGCAGCTCGCGCTCGAGCCGCATACGCTCCGCGTCGAGCAATTGCTTCTCGGTTTCGAGCGCACGCAATCTCCGCTCGAGATGATGCGTGTATGTGACGAGATACGTGCCGTCTTGCTCGGTATCGCCTTCTTCGCCCTTCTTTTTCTTCACGGGCGGTGGGGTCGAAGTCGACATGGGTTATCTCTTCGATTGTTTGGCAGATCGGTTCGCTAATGGCCCGGCGGATCCGTGCGTTTCAAGAAATTATAGCTCATGGAGGATATAATTTCGCTTGTTTAATCGAAAAACCGCCTAAAATACTTGATGCTATGCCGGAAATCCCGGCCGATGCGATTTCATGCGTCGCGCGATCCATCGGCACCGCGTGCTAGCCGCGATGGCGGGAAGCACTCGCACAAAGGGTAAATGTATTCAAAGAAGGTATTCTGCTCTCACCTTGGATGAGAACCGGCTTCACCATACGCCCCATGAGCAGCTTGGGCTTCTCGCCGAAATAGATACGTTCCTTGTATGAAGCGATCAGGCACTTGTCCTCGAGCGAATTGAGGATTTCGTCCACGTTTTGGACGTGAATGTCGATCGGGGAATAAGTTTTGGTCTTTTCTTGCACGTCTATTTTGTAACCAAAGGATGGTGTCGGGAAGGGGGGAAAAACCGTGCGCAGCGTGGGGGGCTCGGGGTTAGCGGGCTCAGTCTGCTCCCCGGCCCCGCCAGCCTTGCCGGAGGGGCCTGACACGTCGCGCTGCTTCATTGGAAGGCGCCCCACCGGCGGCGGGGGCACGGCCGCCTCGTTGATGAAAACGACATTAGCTACCATCTTGCCATCGCTGTGCCTCGCTATCGCATCCAGCACTTCTTGCTCTTCACTGGTCAAGCCAGCCGTGAGGGGAGGGCGGCTTCCTTCCGGATATCTAAAGGGTATAAAACATTGAGCAACTGTAAAATGGAGGAATAAATCCTTGAAACCGAGCAGGGAGCGAACCTGGTCGATCCTTAGTACTCGTGCAGTAGATGCTACGACTCTAGTGCACTAATCCTTAAGTCCCTACCTAGTTAACGTTAGCCCATCACCCCACAGTCGTGTTTTTTGTCTATAGATCGTTTTGTTCACCCGTTGTTGACGAGATCCCGTGATCTCACGCCGTGGCGAGCGGCCGGCCGCTGTACGTCCATTTGAACGGCTCCGCCATGGTCTCGTTGTAATAGGCAATGAAAGCGAGGATCTTCTGCCTCAAGTCCTCAACTGACGTGAAGGTCTCGCGCTTCAATAGTTTGCGGGCGATGATACTGAACCAGCATTCCACCTGGTTTAGCCACGAGCAATGTTTCGGCGTGTACACGAACCGTATACGGTGGGA
>JAUQYZ010000064.1 GCA_030587475.1 Candidatus Sigynarchaeum calidifontis | reverse complement strand
GACGTGAATTTCTTCCTCTAGCCCATTGCGCTAACATCATCAGATTTGAAACCATACACGGCTCGAATTTATCGTAGTGTAAAATAAATTCATTACTATACGGGCATACAATGGTGTATCTGGGGCGGGGGCGAATATTTATGATGGCAAAGAATTATCAACCTTGTAGTTGAGACACGTAGGGATACGCCTTGTTGATTCGGTAAAAGCCTTTGTTGGGAAAGCATATAAGGGATATCTTTGAAAGTCCAGTCTTAAAAAAAAATCATTTAGAAGCAAAGGAGTGAGCGGGCGCGGGCGGATTTGAACCGCCGGAAATCGGCTTTCTTCAAGGAAATTTTCGGCCTTCCTACCGAAGGCCGACACCCTATCCGTGCTAGGTGACGCGCCCTTGGCCTCAAGGAGAATTATTCCATATCCATTTACTTTTGCCGCGTGTTCCACGCTTATGAACGTGCTTCGTTGTCGACCTGTTTTTCCTCATATCGCGCGGGATCGTATCATCGAAACGATGAATTCATTCCTCTTCTTTATGTTCTGACGACCACCACGCCTCATACTCTTTGTTTCGCGCTTCCTTGGAATCCCTCTTCATTTTTTGGCGTCGATTGTCGTCATACATGGCGATATCTTCCTTGAGCTTGTCGCGCATCTTGTCGAACTCGTCACGGGTGAAAGACAGGCCACACGACTCGCAAACGATCATTTTACGAGCAGGATTGAACCGCGTCGTTCCGCCGCATTCGGGACAACTTACAGCTTTCTTCACGGACAAGGGTTGACCACTCTTGGTTCGCTCTTCGGCATTTGAGTATCACGGCCACGTGTTCTCGCTTGCCGGGAGTGCAAGCACCACGCGGCACAAAGGAAATAGGAACCCGCGTTAAATAAATCTATGCGAATATCCGCACGTGGCCGAGGATTCGGGTGCTTCTTATCGACAATAACCCGTGCTCGCAGCTAAAAGTCTAGAAAAAGGCTCTTACACGTTATTTTCCGCAATAGCCCTGATGTCGTCTCCCAACTTGTTCAAGTTAAATTTCATGAGGCCTTCCTTAACGTCTTTGCCATAATATACAAGAATCAAGACCTCGCCTGCCTTTTTCACGGTCAATTTCGCAGTTTCGCTCGTTATCGTGAAGTCCGTTAGCCCCGATATCTTCAAGCTCTTGCCGATTGCAGATGACTGCGTCATCATGGCACCCGCGAGCAATGAAACGTCCTCGATCTTTACTTCCTCGGCGAGGGCCTTGGCTATGATGAAACCCTCATAATCGAAGCACGCGACGGCCTTCACGTGTGGCGTACCCGCGGCGAATTTCCGGATGATATCCTGCAAGTTATCGCGGAGTGCCTTTTCATTATCCGAGAGGACAGCCTCGTCGCGCTCGTCGAGCGACCGACCCTTGAAGAACGAGGAAGACGTGACATGAACCGGAGTGCCCCTCTTCAGCTCTGTTTCTGACACGGATTCCTCGTTCACGTAGTCGATCCGCGTGTACCCCCGCACCCGGTAATTCTGATCCAGGAAGATCTGCATCGCGTGCCCGCATGAAGTCACTGTCTGCGGGATCAGCACGTTGGTCAGACCACCTGATCCTAAATCCTTGACGCTCAACGGCATTGTCACGGTAACGGCCGCTTTACACGTGGGACAGCGTAAATTGAATACCTTGGATGCAGACGCGTTCTGTGGCTCGGCACTCTTGGGTGCGGACATGTACCATCAGCTTGATTTTTAGAATTGTATAATTTCGATGCAAGCATATTTTGCGGTTCGATGCTCTTTAGCGTATGGATTCGCCGTGTGTTACCACATCTATAATCCAGAAGTGGCGACAACTGGTTAGTGGAATCCCACGGGACTATTTAAACGCGTGGCTTGCGGGAAAAACAATTTATCTCGGCTCGCCGAATGTCGATGTGCCAGAACTGGCATTGACCAATGGACTAGATACAGAATCATATGAGCAATGAAGAGGCAATGAATCATGGAAATTAAGTGGATCGCGCACGCTTGCTTCCAGATCACGGCTGGGAACGTCGTGATCTACACGGATCCCTACGAGATGCCGGCAGGGATGCCCAAGGCGACCATCATCCTGGTGTCACACGATCATTTCGACCACGCCGACGAGAAGTGCATCGCGTCCCTCAAGGACGATGCCACTGTGGTGGTCTGCCCGAAATCGTGTCTGGGCAAGTTCTCCAGGTTCAGGCCACGTGGTATGGAGCCTGGAGACACCATGGACCTCGGCAGCGTAAAGCTCCAGGCGGTGCCGGCGTACACGTTCCCTGGCAAGCCGTTCCACCCGAAGGCAAACAAGTGGAACGGATACGTGGCCGAGATCCAGGGCAAGAAAGTGTACCACGCAGGGGACTGCGACATTATGGACGATATGAAGGCCCTCGCCGCGATGGCCATCGACGTTGCCATGCTCCCTGTCGGGAACAAGGGCTTCACCATGGACTTCAACGACGCCGCGAAGGCGACGGGTTACATCAAGCCCAAGATCATGGTTCCCATGCACGATTGGGACCAGGACCTCGCCCCGCTCGTGAAACTGGTCGCGAAGGAGGCACCGGGCGTGAAAGTGGAGATTTTGAAAGGGAGAACCTTGACCTTGTAGGCCACGTCAGAGCAAGCTCTTCAAGGATTTCTCGATCTTTTTTATCTCGGCTTGTAACATGCTGATCTTGTCATAAATAATGGAGATATATTTCAGTTTCATCTCCTTGGTGGGCAATTCGCTGATCTTCTGTCGCAAGTCGTAAAGCGTGAGGTTGAGCAGCTTGTTGTCGAGATTGCCTTCGAGCTCGTCGAGATTGACGTGGAACGAGATTTTCAATCCCTTCTCCGCGAGGCCCGAGAAGAACATGCGGATTTTCGAATTGAAAAACATATACTGGCGTTCCATCTCGGGCAGCAATTCCTTGCCGCGATCCGTGATGAAGTATTGTTTTTGCGTGCGGCCCGAAACAATGCGCTCGTGGAAGTCGAGCAATCCCTTCTTCTTCAAATCAGTGAGTACGGGGTAGATGCTCGAATCTGTCTCGAAAAACTCCTTCGTGTCGCCGAATTCCGCCTCGATCCGCTTCTTCAACTCGTAGCCGTGGATTTCGGCGTCACCCGAGTTCAAGATGGACAAGATGATGAAATGCGAGAAGCTACGCCGCATCTTCTTGAAATACTTGGCGATCTCGTCTTGCATGGTCGTCCATCGGGTCGATCCTCGTAACCAACGAGGAGAGTTGCTAATGCACGGTAATAAGAACGTGGTGCTATTAATTGAATACCCATTTTAACGAAGACCCGCGGGGATGCCAGACACCTCGGGCAGAATCAGCTGAAATGGCCGTGCAGCTTCCCCATCCATTGCTCGAGCCGTTTCAGCTCTTTCTGCGCCCGCGAGTCCCCGTGCTTGAAAAGCTCCTCCTGGATCATCTTGGCCTTGTACACGCGGTTGTAGGCTGTTTGGAAATCCTTGTTCTTCTCGGCAAACTTTGCCTCGTTCACGTATGCGTCGTACATTGCCTTGTAATTCCGGATGAGCCGCTTCACCTCCTTCGAGACGAATTTTTCCATCTCGCTATCCTGGAGCACGAGCGATACGATGAAGTTGAGTGCTTTATCTAGGTTATAATTACCCTTGACCGATGTTTCGAAGATTGCCTTTGGAGAGCGGTCGATCTCGTCGTATTCCAAGGCGCTTTGCACGAGGACGAGGGGCTTGGCATCGGGCAGGTCGACCTTGTTCACGAGCACGAGGAGAGGCTTGCCACGCGTGTCGGGGTGTTTCAAGATCGACCACAAGGCCTCCCTGGCTTCCTCGAACCTTACAGCATCTGCCGCGTCCACGATGAAGATCATGATGTCCTGGTTCTGCCAATAACTCATCCAGCCCGAGCGGAACGCTTTCTGCCCGCCGAGATCGTTGAAGGCAAATCGGACGTTCCCGAGGACCAGGTGCGTGATGTTCACCCCGAGGGTCGGTGTTTGGTCCTTGTAGGAGTCGTTCTTGAGGAACTCGACGAACGTGGTCTTCCCGGCCCGGTCGAGACCGAAAAGAAAGATGGAAACGACCTTGATCGCCTTCACGTCGCCTTTCTCGGCCGCCGTGGCCTCGTCTTTCAAGGCACCGAGGTACGAGCGGCGCGGGTGCTCGGCCTCGTCTTTCTCCTTGTTGTCGATCGCCTTCTGCACTTTAATGATCGTGGCGGTCAGCTTCTGGTATTCCTTCCCGCTGGGCAGGATGCCGAACTGGAACAAGTTAGAAGAGATTTCCTTCGCCAGGTTCAGGCACGCGAGCGCGTCCTCGAGGTTGCCGTTTTTAAAATGCTCCGATCCCTTCTGGGAAAATTCCTTGTAACTAGAAAGCATGATGCGGGAGAGCTGCTTGATTTCCTCGCTGACGAAATATTCTATGGCCTCGTCCTTGAGGACGATGCTGGTCATGGCGTTCAGCACGGCGTCCATGTTCGTGCCCGTTCTTGCCGATACCTCGTAGATGGCAGAGTCCCGGTCCGCGTATTCACGCAGCTGGTACCGCTCCATCACGGCCATTTTTGTCATGGCCAGGGGCTCGTCGATCTTGTTGATGAGAACGAGCAACGGCGTGCCCGCGACCTTCGGGTTCTTGAGCATACGCTCCAGCTCGCCTTTCGCGTCGTTGATGTGGTTTTCGTCCCGGTTGAGCCCGTCTATCACGAAGACCAGCACGTGCGGCCGTGCCAGGTACGAGTTCCACTGCTTGCGAAATATCTCTTGCCCGCCGACGTCCGTGAAATCGAGCACGAGCTTTTGGAAGATCAGCTGGCTGATCGACACGCCCATGGTCGGTGCTTGTGGCACGAACTTTCGCTGGCGGAAGTATTCGATGATCGTGCTCTTGCCCGCCCGAGAAAGACCAAAAATGAATACCGCAATTCTACGCATGGACATATAACACACATACGGACGGGGACTATGCAATATAAATATATGAAATCTCAAATCAATAATAACATTAACCACACGTCCGTGTCGGGAAGCGACGCGTTCGTGAAGGTCACATAGGATCTCGGGTTGGTCCTTGAGTGGGCTTCTCCCCGGTTCGTCGACGGATCCAAGCCGTCCCACAGCCCGTCGCCGTCCGTGTCGGGAAGCGACGCGTTTGTGAAGGTAACGTGGCGCCCGTCGTCGCGTTCTCGAGGATGGCCGTCCCCTGGTACCGCAAGACCGCCCGGAAGCTCGCCAGCGTTGGTTTATCGAAATCAATAATGAGACCGTTTAACTGATCCTTTTTACCTTCTAAAGCCTTTCTGTTTCAGTCTATTCAACGTTTGATGTCACGACTGAAATGATACATGCCCGTGCAATGCCGTTTCTACCCGTTTTAACGTAAACGTCTCGGCTTTGGGTGAAGTTTATATCCGTGTGATACCCATATTTGTCTAAAGCCCGTGATTTGAAGGTGGACGAATCATGGCTATCATGACAGAGAACAATTATTTCGAGAAGCAAGGGCTCCAGCTCGTGGCGGATAAGGTGTTCAAGGTGTGCGACGAAAACGGGACTCGTGTCGAGACGAAGATCTTTTTTTCCGTGCCTTTTGACGACATTCTCGCGCCGTTTGTCGAGAAATTGGATGCGTTGTACAAGTGGCAGCCAGGCACGAGGGGAGGTGAACCATTCCCGCCAGTCGCCATGTTCAAGGCCGTGACCTTTGCAAAGTTGAACAAGAACATGTCGGATCGCGCGTTGGAGCGGGAATTGCGCCGCAATCCACATCTCGCAGCCGCACTTGGATTTGAAGACATACCGAGCCATCAGACTTTCAGCTATTTCAAGCGGGAACGGCTAACCGTAGAGCTTTTGACCGAGGTCTTCAATGCTTTGCGCGATCACCTCGGACGCGCTGGTTGGATCGATTTTGCAAGCGTGACCATCGATTCCGCACCTGTCAAAGCATTCGTGAACTTGGGAAAGGCAAACAAGGAGATTAAATTGAACGATGCGCTTGCTTGCTCGCTTATCGATGACCCCACATATCAAGCCCTCGCGGCAGGCGTGATAGCGGCCATGGGTTACA